>JBBQBU010000746.1:0-2269 GCA_038318015.1 Chloroflexota bacterium
ATGAGCAGCCGGACAGCCCCACACACATGTCCGTGGTTGACGGGGCACCCGGCACGGTGGAGAGATCGGGATGGATGACTGGCGCGGAAAGATCGACACGCTGCGTGAGCAGGCGCTCGCGGAACTGGCGGCCGCCAGCGCGGGCGATGCGGTGGAGCAGTGGCGCATCAGCTATCTGGGGCGGCGCGGCGCGCTCGCGGAGATCACGCGCGGGCTGGGCGGCCTGACCCCTGAGCAGCGTCGCACGGCCGGCCAAGCCGCGAACGAGGCGAAGAACGCCCTGGAAGGTGCCCTTGAGGCGCATCTGAGCACGGCCCGCGCGCAGGCGTTGGTGGCGGCCCTGGATGCCGAGCGCATCGACGTGACGCTGCCGGGCCGGCCGGCGGTGCGTGGCGGCCTGCACCCCACGACCATCATCCTGCGCCAGATCACCGGCTTCTTCCAGTCCATCGGCTATCAGGTGGTCGAAGGCCCGGAAGTCGAGCTTGACAAGTACAACTTCGAGATGCTGAACATCCCCGCCAATCACCCTGCCCGCGACATGTGGGACACCCTCTACGTCAGCCCGCCCGAGGTGCTGATGCGGACCCACACGTCCCCGATGCAGGCGCGCGTGATGGAGGATCGGGTGCGGCAGGCGCGGGCCGAGGGCGTGGACCCGCCGCCGGTGCGCGTGATCGTGCCGGGCCGCTGCTACCGCTACGAGGCCCAGGATGCCACGCACGAGTGGATGTTCTATCAGGTGGAGGGGCTGGCGGTTGACAAGGGGCTGACGATGGCAGACCTGAAGGGGACGCTGTTCGCCCTGGCGAAGCAGATCTTTGGTTCCAGCGTCAAAGTCCGCTTCCGCTGCGACTACTTCCCGTTTGTAGAGCCGGGCGTGGACATGGGCGTCTCCACCCCCGAGATCAAGGGCGGCGACTGGCTAGAGATTCTCGGGGCGGGCATGGTCCACCCGAAGGTGCTCCGCACGGCCGGCTACGACCCCGAGCAGTACAGTGGCTTCGCGTTCGGGATGGGGCCGGAGCGCATCGCGATGCTCAAGTACGGCATCACCGACATCCGCCAGTTCTACGCCAACGATCCGCGATTCCTGGAGCAGTTCATCTCATGAAGGTGCCATTGAGCTGGTTGCGTGAGCTCGTGGACATCACGCTGCCGCTGGACGAGCTTGTCCATCGCCTGAACATGTCCGGCACCGAGGTCGAGGCCGTCATTGAGGTGGGCAGCGACTGGGAGGGCATCGTCGTCGCGACGGTGGTGTCCCTGGAGCGCCACCCGAACGCCGACACCCTCACGGTGGCACAGCTTGACGCCGGCCCCGACCTGGGCGTTGTGACGGTCGTCACCGGCGCGACGAACCTGTACGTGGGCGCGCAGGTGCCGTACATCCGGCCGGGCGGCAAGCTGCCCGGCGGCCGGCTCATCGAGGCTGCCACCCTGCGCGGCATCGCGTCGGCCGGTATGGTCTGTTCGGCGGATGAGCTAGGACTGTCGCCCGACAAGAGCGGCATCTACATCCTGGACGAGCCGGTCGCGAACGGGACGGACATCCGGACGCTGTTCGCGGACACCGTGCTTGACCTGTACATCACCCCGAACCGGCCAGACACCATGTCGGTCGAGGGTGTGGCGCGTGAGATTCACGCCATTACCGGCGCGGAGCTGCGGCGAGTGCAGACGGCAGCACCGGGCGGCAGCGTGCCGTCCGCTGACCGCATCAATGTCTCCGTGCCCGACCCGGACCTGTGCCGACGCTTCACTGCGGCGTACATCGCCAACGTGACAGTCGGGCCGTCGCCGCTCTGGCTGCAACGGCGGCTGCACCTAGCCGGCGTCCGGCCGATCAGCAACGTGGTAGACGCGACCAACTACACCATGCTCGAACTGGGCCAGCCGCAGCACGCCTTTGACGCCGACGCCCTCGGGCCGGTCATCATGGCGCGGCGGGCACACCCCGGCGAGCGCCTCGTGACGCTTGACGACGTGGAGCGCATCCTCGACCCTGAGATGCTGGTGATCGCGGACGCTGAGAAGCCGGTCGCGGTTGCCGGCATCATGGGCGGCGGGCCGACCGAGGTCAACGAGGGCACCCGAAACGTGCTGTTGGAGACCGCGAACTTCTTGCCGGCCACCATCCGCAAGACAGCGGCGGCGCTGCGCCTGCCCTCCGAGGCCTCTCGGCGCTACGAGCGCGGGGTTGACCCCGGCCTTGCGCTGCGGGCATCCCAGCGGACGGTGGCGCTGCTCTGCCAGATTGCGGGGGGCA
>JBBQBU010000747.1:0-2260 GCA_038318015.1 Chloroflexota bacterium
CGAGCGGTTCCACTCCCGCCAGGAGGAGTCGTTCAGCGCCAAGGTGCTGGCGGCGCTGCGTAACGAGTTTGGCGGCCACCCGGTGCGGGAAGCAAGACCATGATCGCCGAGCCGGCACTGGAAGCGGCATGGCGCCGACCATGTGCTCCCGACCCTCGAGAGCCCGTTGATCGGTGTCCCCGACGCACCGCGGCTCAAGACGACGGTCGAGTGGCGCCGCGACCTCAACGAGAGGCTGGGAGACCCACGGCCGCGGCGCCAATGCGTGACTGGCGCAGCAGCGTGCAGCACAGGTCACATCGCGAGGCCAGCCCATGCCGGTAGAAATCAGCGTCGGCCCTCCCGTGCTCACCATCCATCAGAACAGCACATTCATGGTGACGGACTTGAACGGCGAGATCACCGGCGAGGGTGAACTCGGCGTCTTCGCGAATGACACCCGCTTCGTCAGCTACTACGCCATCTCCGCGAACGGTGAGCCGTGGACGCGGTTAACGTCAAGTGCGACGGCGTACAACACGGCGCTCATCCATTTCACCAACCAACCCGTCGCCACCGAAGATGGTGAGATTGCGGTAGGCACGCTCGCGCTGACTATCACGCGGGTCGTCGACGAAGGCATCCATGAAGATCTGGATGTCACCAACTACAGCCTTGACCTCGTCCACTTCCATCTCGAGGTCGCGCTGCGCTCGGACTTCGCCGACCTCTTCGAGGTCAAGGACCACAAATTCGTACGGCGGGGGCATATCCGCACCGAATGGAATGCGGAGCGTGGCGAGCTCCACACCTCCTACACCAATCGTGATTTTCACCGAGGCTGTACGTTTCATCCGTTCAAGAGCGATTCTCGCCCTGAGTATGCCAATGGCCGCATCATCTTCCTGATCGAACTGGTGCCCGGCGCCACGTGGCATGCGTGCTGTGCGTACGTCCTCGTCCACGACGAGCGGACGCAGCCGCCGGCGCAGGAGCACTACGAACATCCAACTGGTGGCGCTGACGAGCTCCAACGTCGCTGGCTCGGTGCCGCGACCAGCCTCACCTCGGCGAATGAGGATGTGTACCGACTGTACCGCCGGTCCGTCGAGGATATGGGCGCGATGCGGCTGCGCGATTACGACGCCGCCTCCGACGTCTGGCTCCCGGCCGCTGGGGTGCCCTGGTTTGTCACCCTCTTCGGCCGTGACAGTCTGATTGTGGGCCTGCAGACCATGATGGTCCACCCCTGCCTGGCGCTGGGCGCCCTCAAGAACCTGGCCCGGTTCCAGGCAACCGAGCGCGACGACTGGCGCGACGCCGAGCCGGGAAAGATCCCGCACGAGATCCGGTTCGGGGAGCTGGCGCACTTCAAGCGCATCCCGCACACGCCCTACTACGGTACCGCAGACGCCACCCCCCTGTACCTGATCACCCTACACGAAGCCCGGAAGTGGCTAGGCGATACTGCCCTCCTGCGCGAGTACCGGGACGTCGCGGTCCGTTGCCTGGAGTGGATCGATCGCGATGGCGACCTGGACGGCGACGGCTTTCAGGAGTACCAGACCCGCTCCCGTTCAGGTTACGAGAACATGGGTTGGAAGGATTTGGGGGACGCGGTCGTATCTCCTGACGGCCGCCAGGTTAGGTCGCCGAAGGCCCTGTGCGAACTCCAGGGGTACGTGTTCGACGCCTGGATCCGCATGGCAGAAGCGTTCGCGGCACTCGGCGAAGAGGAGCGGGCGGCGACGTTGCGGCGGAAGGCCGCGAACCTACAGGTGCGGTTTGAAGCGAGCTTCTGGTGTGAAGACATCGGCTTCTACGCTTTTGGCCTGGACCCGGAAAAGCGGCCGATCAAGACGATTGCCTCAAACGCGGGCCACTGTCTCTGGAGCGGCATCGCCGATCCGGCACACGCTGCCCGAGTGGTGCAGCGGCTGCTCGAGCCCGACATGTCGAGCGGCTGGGGCATCCGTACCCTCTCGGCACGCAATCCCGCCTACAACCCCTACTCGTATCAACTCGGCTCCGTGTGGCCGCACGACAACGGGATCATCGCGCTGGGCTTCAGGCGCTACGGCTTCGCCGTCGAGGCCGGCCGCATTGCCCGCGACATATCCGGGGCGGCGAGCTATTTCGTGATCCAGGCATCGAGCGGCCTGTCCGACGCCGAGGTCAAGCGGATGGTCCGCGACGCCGAGCAGCATGCGGCCGAGGATGCCCGTCGCCGCGAGGACATCGCGCTCAGGAATCAGGCCGACCATCTGGCGTATACCGCCGA
>JBBQBU010000748.1:0-2259 GCA_038318015.1 Chloroflexota bacterium
GTGCCAGAGCGCACGTTGCGCCAGGTGCGGTCGTCAGCGTCGCGGTTCGGGCCGACAATGTCCAGCGTCGCGCCCTCAGCAACCTGCGTCACGACGCTGGCACTGGTGGACGGTTCGGCGCGCATGTTGACGTTTCCGCCGTCTGCACCGATGACGCGGACGCGCTCGCCAGTCCCCTGGCGGGTGCTGGAACCACTTGCTGGCGGGGCACCGGCCGGGGCGGGTGCGCCAAGTGCCTTGTCCAGCCGCCCGGACACGATGATGGCAAGGCCAACGACATCGCTGACCTTGACGGCCTCCGGGCGGCCCCGAATCCCGATCATCAGGATGTACGCGCCCTTGCGGAACAGGTACGAGTAGTGGGCGATCTTGCCGCCCTCGCCGTCGGTGGTCTGGGTCAGGCCGAGCGTCTCGTCGCCGAGCCTCGGCACGCCGGTCTCGGTCCAGCCTTCGCCCAGGAAGGCTTCCCTGGTGCTCTCAAGCTGCAAGATGGCGTCTTCGACCTTCGCAGTGCGAGCAACGCCGCTCCGAACCTCGAACGGGCCAGCCGCCAGGTTCTCGGGCGTGCGGTCGCGGGCATAGGTCACGTCATAGACGGCCACGCCATCTGGGCGGTCCTCGGTCACGGTGCGGTCCGGCACGACATCGAAGCCGCGTTGCAGGTCGCCCTTGGTCAGGGCGAGCGTCTTGATGTCGACCGACGATTGCTGGTTCGGCGCTGCAAGCACGGCCAGCGGCAGCGTAAGCACGAACGCAGCGAGCAACAGACTGGTAAGAATTCGCATGGTCGGCGTGGTGTACCCCCTGTGGACAGGGCGCGTCAAGGTACACGGCAACCGTGGCTGCCCCTGTTGACGCCCATCACTGTCACAACGACGCAACAGCCCGCCGGTCGCGTCGCCGCCCGATCCTTCGAAGGCACGCGGCGGTGGCTGTGCAGAGCGCAGTAGGGCCGCAGAGACCGGGGACTACGGTTACCCTCACCCCCGACCCCTCTCCCGCGCACCGGGAGAGGGGGGCAGGGGGTGAGGGGAGGACCCGGCGGTCAGGCGGCGTAGCGGATGCTGCGCGGCCCGGCCTTCATCACCTGGCCTGGCAACTCGTTCCCCAGAATCTCGCTCATCCGCACCGCGCACCCAATCAGCGCGTCCAGGTCGATGCCGGTCTGTACGCCCATCTCGTGCAGCATGTGGACGACGTCTTCGGTCGAGACGTTGCCGGTCGCTTTCGGCGCGAACGGACAGCCGCCGATGCCCCCGACCGACCCGTCGTAGGTCGTGACGCCCGCGTGCAGGCCCGCTAGCACGTTCGCCAACCCCATGCCGCGCGTATTGTGGAAGTGCAGCCCGAACGGCACGCGCGGCCAGCGATCCAGCACGCGGCTCATGATGCGCTCGACTTGCAGCGGGTTCGCCATGCCAGTCGTGTCGGCAATGCTGACCTCTTGCGCGCCAAGCTCCAGCAGCCGACCGATGATGCCGAGCAGCCGGTCCTCGGGCACCTCGCCCTCGAACGGGCAGCCGAAGCTGGTGGCAATCGCCGCGATGACCGGCACGCCAGCCGCCTGGGCCAGCGGCATGATCTCGCCGATGCTCCGCAGCGAGTCCTTGATGGTCATGCGAATGTTCTTGAGGTTGAACGTGTCGCTGGCTGCCAGCACCACCTGGACCTTGTCGGGATTGGTCGCCAGGGCGCGCTCGGTGCCGCGCACGTTGGGCACCAGCGGCTCCCACGAGACGCCCGGCACACGCACCAGCCCGGCCATCACCTGCTCGGCGTCGGCCATCTGCGGGACGGCCTTCGGGCTCATGAACGACGTGACCTCGATGCGGGTCAGGCCGGTCGTGGCGAGCCGGTTCGCCATCTCAATCTTCTGCTCGGTGGGGACGAACGCGCCGAGACTCTGGATGCCGTCGCGGGTGCCGACTTCGCGCATGGTGACGCGCGCTGGCAGTCTCATGGACACGACCTCGCTGTCGGGATAGTCACAGGGTGCTGGGTGGCGATCAGTCTGCGGCGCGCTGGCGCGCGTTGCCCAAATTGTACCGAGGGCGGGGCATGGATGAACTGAGCGGTTCGACCTGATAGGCCGGCGGCCTGCCAATGAGCCGGACCGCTACTGCGCCAGCAGTTTCCCAAGCCGGTCGTCCAGCATCTCGTCGGTGTACGGCCCGACTCGCACGTCGCGGATGATCCCCTGGCGGTCGATCAGGAAGGTGGTCGGCAGGCCGGTCGCCCGCCACTGGCGCGTCACCTCGC
>JBBQBU010000749.1:0-2256 GCA_038318015.1 Chloroflexota bacterium
AGGCAACAGCCAGCGGGCGCGCCAGTCGGCATCGGTGCGTCCCTCCTGCACATCGTCAAGCTCCTGGTAGCCGGGCAGCGGCGGCGCACGGCGCGGCAGCGACGCCAATTCGGCCGTCAAGTGGCCGGCGTGATGCAGCACCCAGTCAATCGTGCTGTCAGGGGCGGCGCGCACCGTGAACACGTCGATCATGCCCACGTCCAGCAGGATCGACGTGCGGTCGAGCAGGGCGCCCGGATAGGCCGAGGTCGTACGCAGCCGCGCAACCTGGAAGAGCGCGCCAGCGTAGAAGGTGCCCAGGTCGACCGGCCGGCCGCGCTCCTGGCTCTTGCCGTTCACCACGACCGTGCTGTGCGAGACGGTCTGGCGGTACCAGCCGGCGTGCAACGGGTCCGCGTACTTGATCGAGGCCGGGGCCGGCACCAGCCTCGTCGCACCCGTCGATAGCTCGATCTCGAGTTGTGACGGCTGGGTGTGCGCCCCGACGTACGACATCCCGTTGACGGCCAGTTGCAGGCGACGGTCGCCGGTGCCGGCACGCAGCACAGGCACGGTGCGGTCGGCCAGCAGGACGCTCGCAGTCTGGCCGGGCGCGAAGGGGTCAGTCTCGGGCAGCACCGGCACGCCGTACACCAGCCCGTGGATGCTGCTGCCGCGCCCGACCTTCGCGAGCAGCGCCGCGTAGCGCGGGTCGGCGTAGCGCGCGTACCCGATCTCGTACATACGGGCGCGCCACAGCTCGTGCAGCGAGGCCGGCGGGCCGTCGTTGAAGGCGGGCAGGTTGCCGGCGGCATCGGCGTAGGCCAGCGGGAAGTCGAATGCGCCGCGCAGACTGGGCATGGCGTACGGCTCGTAGCCGTTGCGCTGGGCAGCCTCGGCCAACCCGATGATGCCCTCTAGCGCGTAAAAGTGGTAGTGGACGCTGCCTTCGTACCAGAAGCCGTCTGTCGTGTAACTTGCGCCGGGGCCAAGCTGAAAGAGCAGGCCGCTATCTGGCTTGACGATGGCGTGCTCGATATAGCGCGGCTCGTCGATGGCGAAGCCCGCCAGCCCGATGCCGAGGTTGTAGTAGGTCTGGTGGTTCTGGCGGCCGACGTTGTAGCCCATCAGCAACTCGGCGGCCGGGCGCATCAGGCCGCTGGCGATGGTCGCACGCTCGGCATCCATCAGGGCGTCGCGGATCAGGTCGCAGCCGAACGCCATCGACCCGAGCCAGATGCCCTCGTCCAGCCCCTGCGACAGCACTTTGCCGGGATGGTACGCCTTCGGGCCGGTGCGCCCATACTGATCGTGGGCCTCGTACCTCTGGTAGCGCGCGGCGTACCCGAGCAGGATGTCGCGGGCGGTGCGAGCGTACTGCGGGTCGTCGGTCAGGCGGTAGGCGAGGCCCAGCAGGCGCGTGCCGTCGGCCAGTCGGTTGTGGACGCGGGTGATCTCGTACCCATCGCCGCCAGCGTGGAACCAGCCGCCGCCCTGGTCTGGGATCAGCGGGGTGGTTTTGACGAGGCCGTCCACGTTGCGCTTCAGTGCGTTGAACGCGTCGCGCGCCCACGGCTGGTCGGCAATCTTGGCCCTGATCTCCGCGACATCGGCGGCCAGCAGGATGCGGGAGCCGCCCACCTGGGCGTGCGCCGGCCGGGGGGCCAGCAGCGGGGCAACGGCCGGGTCGACCGTCGCCAGGGCACCGGCCGCCAGCATGCCGCCGGCGCCCGCCGCCACGCGCGCCAGGAATCCGCGCCGCGTCGTCGCCTGACTGGCTGCCATCTGCTCCGCTCCCGAGGCCGTGTAGGGTGCCGTCACACGGCGACCACTCCGTAGAACGTCCGCCAGCCTGCTTCCGAGATGGTAGCGGCAACCGGCAGCCAGCGTGCAAAACTCGCTACGATGCTCTTCGATACGCAGACGCGCGACGGGAGAGGACACACTGATGGGAGATCGACTGGCCGGCAAAGTGGCCGTGGTGACGGGCGGCGGCGGGGGCATCGGGGCGGCCACAGCCGAGCTTTTCGTGAACGAAGGCGCGCTGGTGGCGATTGTGGACCCGGTGGCCGACGCCGTGGCCGGCGCGGCAGCGCGCATCGATCCGAGCGGCGCGAAGCTGCTGAGCATCGTCAGGGACATCGGGCAGGAGGCCGAGGCCGAGCGCGCCATCAAGGAGACCGTCTCGCGCTTCGGGCAGTTAGACATTCTGGTCACGGCGGCCGGCGTGCGCCTCTACGGCCCGATCACGGAAGCGACCGCCGAGTCCTGGAACTG
>JBBQBU010000750.1:0-2235 GCA_038318015.1 Chloroflexota bacterium
GCAATGGCGCAGTGTCTGGGCGCTGGGGCTCGGCCACCTCGGCAGCACGGCGATCCGCACCGCGATCAGCTACCTCTCGGCTCCCCACCGCCCGCGCGCCCAACTCGACCGCGAAGTGCTGCGCGAACTGCTGCACTACAACACCGGCGCCGCCGGCACGCCGTTCCTGCTGTTGATGATCTTCACCGCCCCGCCGTTCGTGATCGGCAAGCTGGTCGGGGAGGCCGCCGTGGCGATCTACGACGGCGCCGGTCGGCTGGCGAAACTGCCCGAGGACCTGTTCCTGCGCGTGCTTGGTCCGGTGGCGATCCCCGCCTACGCGCTGCTGAAGCACGACGTCGAGCGGCTGGCGCGAGCCTGGTCGCGGGCCGTGCACATGTTCCTGCTGATCGGCACCCCGCTGACGGTCACGCTCGCGTGGTGCGGCGACGCCATGCCGGAGATCGTCTTTGGCAGCAAGTACGTGGCGGTCCCCGGCCTGTTCGCGCTGCTGGCACTGCACGGCGGGCTCGCCGGACTGACGTCGGTGGTCGGGCCGCTGTTCTGGGCGATCGGCCAACCGCAGTGGGACCGCAAAGCCCAGTTCTTCCGCTGCCTCACGATCTACGGCCTCGGCATCCCCGCGGCGCTCTACGGCGGCGTGCTCGGTTTTGCCGGGGCGTCCTGCGTAGCGATCGCCGTGGCGCTCGGGTTCTCCCTCGCCCACGCGCTGCCGATCCTGCGGCTGCGACTGGGCGACCTGACGCAGGCCACCCGCGACGGGCTACTGCTCGGAGTCGGCCTCGGCGCCGCGCTGCTCGGCATCGACTTCCTGTTCGCACCGGAACGGTGGTGGCGCATGCTCGCCGCGGCCGCGACCGGAGGACCACTGCTGGCGGCGCTGATGCGGCGGTTGCTGCGGCAACGCGGCAGTGCGCCGCCCGCCACACCAAACGCCGGGAACGCGGCCGCCGACGTCTTCGTTTGACAGCAACCCGCGCGGCGTCAAGATCGCAGCCGTGAGCGAGCCCACCGATGCAAAGTCCCTCGTGCAGAAGGCGCAGGCCCTGACCGCGCAGTTGCCCGAAGACCGCGCCCAGAGGCTGTTGGCCTACCTCGATGCCATGCTCGCTCTGAACGAGCAGATCAACCTGACGGCGGTGCGCGACCGCGAAGCCGCGATCGTGCTGCATGCCCTCGACGGGCTGGCGTTCGCGCGCACAGGGCTGCGCGCCCGCCACGTGCTCGACATCGGCTCGGGCAACGGTTTCCCCGGCGTCTGCATCGCCGCGCTGCACCCCGGCGCCTCGGTGGTGCTGATGGACAAGACGGGCAAGAAGGTCCGCGCCATCGGCACCTGCCTGATGACGTCGCGCTTCGACGCCGTCGAAACCCTGCATCTGGATGCGGCGCAGGCGCCAGCACTGCGGCGGGAGATGCGCCACGCGTTCGACGTCGTGACCGCGCGCGCGGTGAGCACTCCCGCGGTCATGGCCGAGCTCGCCGAGCCCCTGAGCCGGCCCGGCGGCTACCTGGTGCTGTGGCTCGACGCCGAAGCCGAGGTGCCACCGCAACTCGGAGCGTTCCGACTCGAACAAACCGTGCACTACGAACTGCCCGAACCTGCCGCCCGACGCCGAGTGCTCGGCGTGTGGCAGAAGCGGTCATGACGACGATGCGCCCGGCGGCGCGGCAACGTCGCCGCTGGCCACGCTGCGGCCAGCTCGCGCTGGTGACCGCGGCACTGTCAATCGCCGCGAGCTGCAACTCGACGGTGATCGCACCACCGCTGCCCGACGACCCGATCACCGTCTTCCTGCTCCACGAGGCCATGCACACCGGCGTCGTATTTCCCCCGCCGACCGCGAACGACCCGACCGGTTACGTCGAGTTCGGCTTTGACGATTGGAGCTGGTATGCGCTCGGCAATGACGCCTGGTACAACGTCTTTGCGACCGTACTTTGGCCCACCCAGGGTGCTCTCGGCCGCCGGGAGTTCGGCGCCGCCACGCCGGCCGAACTTCGCCGCGTCGCCTACTGGGTCGAGCTCTCGCCGATCGTGGTCAGCCAGCCGCGCGCCCAGGAACTGCGCCAACAGCTGCAAGCCGCCTTCGACGCTCGTTTGCCAGAAGCCAGGGACCGCCAGGATCTGCGCTTCCGCTTCACCCCTTGCGACGATTCGTATTGGCTGCCACACAACTGTGCCGACACGGCGGCTGCATGGCTGCAGCAACTGGGCTGCACGGTCGGCTGGAC
>JBBQBU010000751.1:0-2231 GCA_038318015.1 Chloroflexota bacterium
TTCAAGTGTACCTGCCGCCGGATCAGCGCGACAAGCGATCCGCGCCATTCGAAGTCACGCACTGCCCGCTCGTGCCGTCCGTTGGTCAGTCGCCGGCCGCCCAGCCCACCATCTGCTGCCAAAGGCGTGCGTAGCCCGGCCACGCCACGAACGGCGGCGGGCACCAGTGCGGCCCGCAATCCGTCGTGTAGGCGACGGTGCGGCCAGCCTCCCTCTGCTGACAGGCCAGCAGCACGTCGTCGCCAACGCGGACCAGCACCTGAGCCGCCGGGCGGGCGGTCACGCGGTTGTAGCCCAGTACGGCCGGCCAGTCGCCCGCCAGGCCCGCCGTGATGGGATGCTCAGCGACCATCGTCGGCTTGACGCCGTCCGGGCGCTCCACGCGGTCGTCAACGGTCTGGATCGTGACCGGCAACACGGACTCGACGGGCGAGCCAGCCCACTTGCCTTTGCCCTCGATACCCTGGAACGTCAGGTATCCGCCGACCATCACCAGCCCGCCGCCGCCCACCACATACGCCCGCAACAGCTCCAGACGGTTCGGCGTCGCTTCGCCGCGCTCCCAGGTCGCCGGGGCAAGCAGCAGCGTGTTGGTGCCGATGTCGCTCAGGACGATGCAGTCATACGCTGCGAGCACCTCGGGCGTTGACGGGAACTGGGTCGGCGCGAGGTGGTTCGGGAGAAAGTCCACCGTGAAGCCGCCAGCCGTTAGCGCGGCCCGGAGGGCGTCGGCACCCTCGCCGTACGACGACGTGGTGAAGCTGTCGAATCCTTTGACGTGTGTCGTGGTCGTGACCCACGACTCACCGGCGATGAGCACCCGTCGATTGGCTGGCATGGCGACCTCCAGATGGCGGGCGATTGTAGCCGGATACCCGCCTAGCAAAGCGACAGTCGCCAGAGGCCGGCTTCGGTCGCCGCAAACAGGTTCAAGCCGTCGATGCCGAGGAGAAGCTGCGAGATGTGCGGCAGATCTTGTTGGCCGATCGGTGCCCAGGTTTGCCCGCCGTCGGCCGTCGCCACGACGCCAGAGGCTTCGATGGTCTGGTTGCTGACGGTCTTGCGCTCCTGGCCGACGAACACCCGCGCGGGCGTCGCCGGATCATAGGCCAGGCCGGTGATGACGGTGCTGGCGTCCTTCGCGCCGGTCATCGTACCGCCGCCCTTGTGCTCAAGGATGGTTGTCCAGGTCGCGCCGTCGTCGGCAGAGGTCGCGACCAGCGACCCGCCCGAGCGGAAATCGTTGTTGGCCGCGACATAGAGTCGGCTCGGTTCGACGCCAGCCCCGCCGACGATGGCCTGTGGGAACGCAGTCTGTGCCGCATAGAGCCTTGAGAAGGTCGCCTCGTTGTCGCGGCTCTGATCCAGCGCGTCCCCGAGGTTGCGGCCGGCATAGCAGCCCTGGGTCCGGAACAGCCGAGAAGGATCAGCAGGGTGGGGTTGGAGCACCAGCACTGACCACGCGCACGGCCCCTGGCTGGTTTCCTCCAGCGTTTCCCACGTCGCGCCACGGTCAAGGCTGCGGAGAAACGCAAATGCGCCGGCGTTGCCGCCGCTCTGTGCCACGTACACAATGCTGTTATTGGCTGGGCTGACGGCGATGCGAAGGGCAGCAAGTGCTGTCGGCAGCACCAGTGACCACGACGCTCCAGCGTCATCTGAGCGGTGGACGCCAGCCGTCGTTGCTGCGTAGATCACGCGGTGATCCGTCGGGTCCACGTCGATGCTGTGGGTGCCGGTCTCGGCGGGCAACGGCACCTCCCGCCAGGTAGCGCCAGCATCGTCGCTGTGTAGGAGCGCGGTTCCGGTGGACGCCAGCAGCGGGCCGCTAGCCGGCGCAAACAGCCGCTTAATCGGCCGGGCCGGGCCGAGCGACTCCCAGGTGCCAACCTGTACTGCCCGTACCGTTGACGTGCCCGGCACGGCCCACGCCGCTGACTGTGCGTTCGCCACACCCGTCTGCGTCATGGGAAGCGAGGCGATCGCAACGACTGCGGACAGCCCTCGAAAAAAGCCGCGTCGGGTTTCTTGCATGGTGACGTCCTCGATGCACTGACCGACTGCGTCGTCGGTCTGACACTACTCACGATAGCAGCACGCATTCTGGCCGAAATGTCGCGAGGGGCACACCAGACCCGTGGCTCTTGAGACAGACGGCGGGCAAGTGTTCTCGTAGGATGATGCGGTGCTTCGAGGCGGTCAAATCTGTGAGTGCTCAGGCAACACTCGAG
>JBBQBU010000752.1:0-2216 GCA_038318015.1 Chloroflexota bacterium
GGGGCTTGCCGCTGGCAAGCCCGCTCTCGGCAGCACCGCCGTCGCCGCACCGGCCCGCCCTCGGCAACGCTGCCGTCGCCGTGCTGGCCCGTCGGCTTCCTGGCGGGCTATGCTCCTGCCTCACCGTGCATGTGACACCAGGAGGGCCGTCCCGATGCCGACCTACGACTTTCGCTGCTCAAGCTGTGACACAGTCTTCGAAGCGTTCCGCAGCTTCGCGCAGGGCACCGAGAACGTCGTTTGTCCCACTGACGGCGAGAAGGCCACGCGTCTCTTCTCCCCGCCCCTCGACATGATCGTCTACGGCGGCAAGTCGTCAGGGTCGCCAGCGGTGCCGCCGGGCGGGTTGCGCGGACCGGCTGCCGGCGGGCATGGGCACAGCCACGGGCCGGGTGGACATTCGCAGGGGCCAGGCGGGCACAGTCACTGAAGCACGCCCAAGCGCCTGCTACGCCGCTCCTGACGCTGCATTCATGATACGCAGCGTCCCGACATCGGTTCTGGGAGCGGCAGCCCCACCTGCACGATTCGCGAGAGATCCGGCGCACTCAGGTGTGCGTAAATAGCGCGGTTGACCGAGTGCGTCTGCCACGTAATCTCCTGGTAGCGCGGTTGGACTACACTGGGCCAACGGGCCGCGAACTCGGAGATTGCACCCGGACTCACCCCCGCACTCGCAGGAGGATTGCAGTATGTTGAAGCGCCTGATCGTTCCTTTCGTGGCCGTTGCGCTCGGCCTGATGCTGGTGATGCCAGCGGCGGCGCAGCCGGCGGAACCGCTGGTGAAGGTGGTGACAGACCCGACGCTTGGCAAGATCCTGGTTGACAGCAAGGGTATGACGCTGTACCTGTACTCGCGCGATGAGCTTGGCGTCTCGAACTGCTTCGACATGTGCGAAGTGCGTTGGCCGATCCTGAAGCCGATCGGTGATGCGGCCCCGACCGGCTCGGCCGACATCGGCGGCGACCTGACCACGATCACCCGGAAGGACGGCAGCAAGATCGTCGCGTACAACGGCATCCCGCTGTACTACTGGTGGCAGGACGAGAAGGCTGGCGACACCAAGGGCCAGGCAGTCGGTGGCGTCTGGTGGATTCTCTCGCCGGGCCTCAAGCAGATCACCCCGGCCGTGCCGCAGCCGTCCCCGGCCGCGTCCCCGGCAGCCGCTCCGGCGGCAGCACCGGCAGCGGCTCCAGCTCCGGCAGCCAAGCCGGCTGGCGCGGCTCCGGCCGCTTCGCCCGCGCCCGCCCAGGCACCCAGCAGCCTGCCGCGCACGGGTGGCCTGCCCTTCGATCCGACGCCGCTCACAATGGGCGTTGGCGCGATTGGTGTTGCGATGACAGCAGCGGGTGCTGCCCTACTCCGACGGCGCTCCCGCCGCAAGTAGGCACGTCGCGTAGGTACGTCGCCTTCTGGCCCACGGACCCCTGCTTCCAGGTGGAAGCAGGGGTTCTTTCTATCCGCCGCCGGAACTGCCACCGCGACCGCACTGTGGCCAATCTCGGGTATCCTGCCGGGGACCAGCCTGGAACGAGGCTGTCACTCGCGCACCGCTCCCCGCCCTGAAGCACTAGCCGAGACTGCGAGCGTTCGTGTCACGCCAACCACCCACCCGGCCCGACGCAGGCAACCCGGCCCGGCAGCGGGCAACCAACCGCCCGGCTGAACGGCCGGCCGACAGCGCGCGGGCACCCGTGACGCTGGACGCCGTCGACCGCCGCTTGCTGACGCTGCTGGCAGAGGATGGCCGCCGCTCCTACGCTGACCTGGCGCAGGATGTCGGCTTGAGTGCGCCGTCGGTGTACGCGCGCATCAAGAAGCTGGAGGAGCGCGGCGTCGTCACCCGGTACACCATCGCGACGAACCCCGAGCAGTTGGGGTACGGCATTGCGGCGCTGGTCGCGGTGAGCCAGTTGCCGGGGTTCCACTGGGAGCGGCTCGAAGCGGCGTTCTATGCGCTGCCCGCCGTCGAAGCGTGCTACAGCGTGACCGGCGACGACAGCTACGTGCTGCATGTGCGCGTGCGTGACGCCCGGTCGCTGGAAGACCTACTGCGGGAAATTGGCGGCGTCGAAGGCGTGTCCAGCACCCGAACGATGCTGATTCTGTCCACGACCTTCGAGCGCAAGCGGATCGAGTAGGGGTTGTCGCTGGCAAACCCGCCCGGCGTGGCGCGACGCGGGCAAACCTGCCTGGCCCCTCCTGCCTGGCCCCT
>JBBQBU010000753.1:0-2212 GCA_038318015.1 Chloroflexota bacterium
TCGGACATGCTCGGGCAGGTCGGCGGCCACCTTCAGCAGCCCGCCGCTGACCTCGATCAGGTAGCGGAAGTGCAGCGTGCCATCCTGCGACGTGCGGAACTCGTCGTCCAGCACCGTGAACACCGGCCGGCCGATGATGCCGGCCTCGATCAGCGCGCTGGTGTTGATGCCGACGACCGCCGCACTATGAAAGAGCGAGTCGAAGAAATCTGCCTTCGATTGGTCGTCAACCTGCTCGGCTGGGTTGCGCGGCCAGACCATCGCCGGTCCCTGGTCTTCCAGGCCCACGGCCTGCCACTGGGCGGCATTCTGCGGGTGTGGTCGCACCAGCACGCCCGCCGACGCCAGCGGCTCAGGACCGGATCGTAGCGCCAACAACCAGCGTCGCACGAACGGGACTTCGTGCGGCGCGATCCACAACGACGAGCAGGTGTACAGCACGAACGGGCGATCTGGCGGCAAGCCGACCCGTGCGCAGAACTCGGCGCGCGTGGTGACGGGCCGGCGCACGAACCATTCGTCAAACACTTGTGCGCCAGTGGCGACCACGTGCTCGGGCGAGATGCGGTGCATCTCGGCGGCTTCGCGGCGCTGCTGCTCGTTCCAGACGGTCACGAGGTCTGGCTCAATCTGGATCAGCCCCTTGTTGGTCAGGTTGTCCCAACTCGCCACGCAGACAGCCGTTGGGATACCCAGCGCGCGGGCACTCTTCAACTGGTCGGGCTGTGGAGTGTTCAAGTCCACCATCGGCGACAGCAGCACGGCATCCGGGGTGTGCCCGCGTATGAACCGCTCGATGTCTGGGCTGCTCGGCACGACGCGCTCCAGGCCGCGCAGCACCGTGTCCAGCAGGCTCAGGCCGCGCTGCCCCCCCAGTGGAGACGCGCCCACGGCGTTCAGTAGCGGCCCGAGCGGCCAGACCACGGCGCGCTCACGCAGGCGGGTGGCCGCTCGGTATCGTGGGTGCAGGTAGCGCAGATAGCTCCGCGTGGCCCGGATCGCGCCGGCCAGCGGCGACCAGGCGTCGTCGCGGTCGGGGGCCGGCCCGTGCGTGATCGATGGGTACCGCGCTTCAAGGGCATCGACAGCGCTCGGCTTGCCGACTTGCGGCGGTCCGTCGAACCCCAGGTGGATGCGGTGTCCACGTTCGGCCAGCAGCGCCATTGTCGATGCAAAATTGCGGGTGAAGCCCGGATGCGTCATGAAGAACAGGATTTTCAGGTCGGGCCTCCCGGAGCCGTGCCGGCCGTGTGCCGCCCAGCAGAGTATCGCCGCCGGCCGCGCCTCTCCTCAAGCCTCGGCGGGCGGCTAATCGCCCTGTGCCCCCGTGCAATCGACTGTGCTTCAGGGTACCCTGCACGGTCATGAGTGACATTGTCCCCGGCGCTGAAGTCCTTCCCGGTGTCTATCTGTTACGGCTGCCGCTGACCGGCAGCCCCCTGCGCCACACCAACGGCTACTTGATTCGCGCTGACGACGGCTGGACGCTGGTCGATTGCGGCTGGGACATGCCAGACGTACTCGAAGCGCTGCGGAACCAGATGTCAGACCTGGGCGCGCGGCTGGAGGACATCCGGACGCTCGTCATCACCCACTTTCACACCGACCACTACGGCATGGCCGGCACGCTCATTGGGCTGACCAAGGCCCGCATGCTCATGCACCGCCTCGACTGGGTCCACATCGAGCAGGAGATGGTTGATTTCGGCGGGATGATCAGCCGTATCAACACCTGGCTGACGTTGAACGGCGCGCCGGCCGAGATGACGGACGCCGAGCGCGACCGCGCCAGCGAGGGCTTCCGCCGCTACACCATCGTTGAGCCGGACGAGAAAGTGGAAGATAACCAGGAGATCATCGTCGGGAACCACAAGCTGCAAGTCATCTGGACGCCGGGCCACACCAGCGGCCACATCTGCCTGTACGACAAGGAGCGCAAAACCCTGCTGACCGGCGACCACGTGTTGGACCCGATCAGCCCGAACGTGAGCCTGGCGCGGGAGTACCAGGGCAACCCGCTCGGGCAGTATCTCAAGTCACTGCGGAAGGTGGCCGCGCTCGACGCTGACCTCGTGCTGCCGGCACATGGCGACCCGTTCCACGGCATCAGCCGGCGCGTCCGTGAGTTGCTGGAGCACCACGACGAGCGCGAGGCCGAGATTCTGGAGGCCGCCAGCCACGGCGAGCGCACGGGCTACCAGATCGCTGCGGC
>JBBQBU010000754.1:0-2202 GCA_038318015.1 Chloroflexota bacterium
ATGAGGTTCCCGCGCTCACGGTCACCTACGAGCCGACCGCGCCGTTGCTCCTGGAGATCCACAACCCAGACGGGGCCACCGTCTACCGTGACCCCGCGCTTGCGCTGGGCACCCTCGGCGAGCCGCCCGTCACCGTCTGACCTGCCAGCCGGCTACTCCGCGTTCGTTCCTGCGGACTCGCGGTCCTGCTTCCAGGCGCCGACGCCGACCGGTGCCTTCGCGCGGGTCGGATCCCACGGGTAGACGATCCAGTCGTCCGTCTTTTCGGCGTAGTAGTCCGGGCGGTCGTCGAATTTCGAGTTCGCCGGCTTGAAGTGCAGCACCGCCAGGTCAGCTTCGCCACCCGCTGCGGCAATGCGCTGCTTGACGGCGACAATCGTCCGTCCGGTGTCCCACACATCGTCAACGATCAGGATGCGCTTGCCGTACAGCAGCGGATCGGATGGAAACTGCAAGAACACTGGGTCCGGCAGCGTGTCGCCGACGCCGGTGTAGAACATGACGGCTGCCGCTACGATGTTGCGGATGTCCGTCTGCTCGCTGATGAGGCAGGCGGGCACCATGCCGCCGCGCGTCACGACCAACAACAGGTCATAGTCCCGTGGCAGGTCGGCCACCAGCCTCGCCACCAACTCCTCGATGTTTTCCCAACTGAGGTGAATCACAGTCCCACTCCCGGCCTGATCCGGCGCGGTGGTGCGGCTGGAGTGGCCCAGCAAGCGCAGCCGTCCCGCCCACGGCGTACCGGGAAGTGTAACAAGGGGACGCAGTCAGAGCGCGGAGGTGCAGAGTCCCGGAGCCGACACGGCTGGCGCGACGACGACGGATGCAGCGGCCGTCAGCGGCACGGTGTAGCACCGGTGGGTGTGGCGCGTGCGGAACCCGAGCGAGCGGTACAGCGCCAGGGCCGGCCCGTTGTCGGCCTCGACGTACAGCGTGCACGTTTCCATGCCCTCGGCGCGGAGGTGGTGCAGCCCCAGCAGCGCCAGCGACCGGCCCAGGCCGCGCCCGCGCTCGGTGTCCCCCACCCCGATGATGTAGATCTCGCCCTCGGGGTGCTCGGGCGGGGCTTCGGGCACCCGCTTCAGCCAGTTGAACCCGACCAGCCGCCCGTCGCGCTCGGCCAACAGGAAGTCGCCGGCCGAGAACCAGGGCTGCGCCAGTCGCATCCGCAAGTCGTCCTGTGACCAGGTGCCATTCTCCGGGTGGTCCGCAAAGACGGCATTGTGCAGGTGCAGCCAGGGCGTACTGTCGCGCTCAGCCTCGAACGTGCGGATGGCGTAGCCGGCCGGCACGCTGGTAGACGGCAGGTTCGTGAGTTGCGCCTGCAACTGGAGCAGGCTGCGGCTCGGGGCGATCTCGCGGTGCGTGGCGATGGCCTGGCTGGCCGGCAGCGCGCCATACGCCCACAGCTTCAGTTCGGTTGCGCCGGCGGCCCTGGCGGCAGCCTTGACGGCGGCCAGCACCTGCGTCGCAATGCCCTGCCGCCGATGCGCTGGGTGCACGGCCACTTCAACAGTTGCTAACTGGTCGGAGAGCAGCAGTTGGGCGTACCCGACGAGGTGCGAGCCGGCCCAGGCCAGCACGGCCCGCGCGGTCTCTGCCCCATTGTGCAGCTTCAGGTACTTGTGTTCGCCTACCGGCGGGACACCATCATGGGCGGTGGCCGCCTGGATCAGCGCATCCACGGCCGCACTCAGCGCCTCGTCTATCTGGCTGATCGTCACGATCTGAGCCGGCACGCGCCCCCCATCCCTGGCCCCCGAATACTCCCTAGCGCCGGGATACCATAGCGTCTTGTCCGTTTGCAACACTATGCAAGTGTATCGGCAGTGCAGTACGACAGTCGCCGCACCGATGCTGGTCATGGTACACCGCGCCCGCAGCGCCGTCGTTGTGCAGATGCAACAGCGATGACACGCCCGCTACGCCCGGCCGGCCGAGCCGGGGGCATCTTGCCCGACGGCGCTGTTCCGTGACGGCCCGCGTATACTCGTCTGCGGCCACGATGGGGAGGGGATGCGTGCGAGTCCTGGTGACGGGCAGCAACGGACTGGTCGGGACGAAGGTGCTGGAACGCCTGCTGCAAGGCGCGGGGAACGAGCCGCTCGGGGCGTACCACGAGGCGCGCGGCAACGAGTATCTCGGGGCGTTCCCCTGGTGGACGCTCGACGTAACAGAGCCGGCGAACGTCGCGCGCGT
>JBBQBU010000755.1:0-2196 GCA_038318015.1 Chloroflexota bacterium
TGAATATCGGCTAAACTCATGGCGAAGGTGTCGATCCAGCCGCCGTAGTAGCCGGCCACGACTCCGAACACCAAACCGGCCAGGCCTGCCGCGATCACCGTCGTCAGGCCAACCAGCAGCGAGATGCGCGCACCTTGGAACACCTGCGCCAACAGATCGCGGCCCACCTGATCCGTCCCGAGCACCGCCACGGAGCCGTCGCGGAGCACGTCTAGCGGCGGCTTCAGGCGTTCGGCCGTGCGGACCGTCACCGGGTCGTACGGCACAAAGACCGGGCCGAGCGCGGCCACGGCAAGGAACAGCAGCAGCGGTGCCGCCCCGAGCAGGAGCAGCAGCAGGTGACGCCGCTGCCGCGCGCTGGCCCGTTCGGCTGCCACACGGCCTGGCAGATCGTCCGGCACCTCCGCCGGGGCGGCGTCTGCGGCATGTGCGGCCCCCGCAGCAATCGGCAACACGGGGGGAGCCTGGCGGCTCATGTGCGGCCCGCCCTCATTGGAGCCGAATCCGGGGGTCAAGGGCGCCGTAACTCAGGTCAACCAGGAAATTGATGGTCACGAAGATCGTGGTGATGAACAGGATGGCCGCCTGCACCAGCGGATAGTCGCGATTGGTGATGGCGTCGATCAGCAGCAGCCCGACGCCGGGCCACGCAAAGACGGTTTCGGTGATGACCGCCCCGCCGAGTAGGTGCCCGACCTGGAGGCCGACCACCGTCACGACGGGAATCAGCATGTTGCGGATGGCGTGACGCCACATCACCGTCCGGGGCGTCAACCCCTTCGCATGGGCGGTGCGGATGTAGTCCTCGTCCAGCACGTCCAGCAGGCCGCTCCGCACCAGTCGCGTCAGCACGCCCACCAGCGGCAGCGCCACGGTGATGCTTGGCAGGATCAGGTGCAGCCAGGTTTCATCCCCAGCGCTGGGCAGCAGCCGCAACTGCCGCGCGAAGATCAGGATGAACATGATCCCGAGCCAGAAGCCGGGGATCGACTGCCCGAGCAGCGACACGATGGACACCACGCCGTCCAGCCAGCTCCCCGGCCGGTGCGCCGCCGCAATCCCCAGCGGGAAGCTGACCACCAGCGCAATCACTACGGCGGTCAGGGCGAGGCGGCCGGTCGTCGGCAGGCGCTCAGCCACCAGCTCGATGACTGGCTGCGACATCCGCAGCGACTCGCCCAGATCCAGGCGCAGCGTCTGGAACAGGTAGACGCCGTACTGCACGATCAGCGAGCGGTTCAGCCCGAGCTTCTCCCGCAGGTCCTGAACATCCTCGGCGGTGGCGTTCGCGCCGAGCATCATCTGGGCAGGGTCACCGGGGACGGCGCGGACAGCCAGAAACACCACCGTCAGCGCGCCCCACAGGACGAACACCGAGAAGATCAGGCGGCGAATGATGTAGGCGATCATCGCTGACCAGGGTACGCCGGCACCTGGGATCAGGAGCCGGCGCGGCCCCTGTTACTTCTTCGACATCGTGTTGTAAAACGAGAGGAAGGCGCTCGGCGTCGGCGTGAAGCCGTCCACCGTCTTGCGATACGCGAATGTGGCGAGCAAGTCGAAGGGGAAGATGCCGACGGCCTCGTCCCAGATGATCTTGTTCGCCTGCGCGTAGAGATCCTTCCGCTTGTTCTGGTCGGTGGCCGCAACGGCCTCGTCCAACAGCTTGTCAAGGTCCGGGTTCTTGTAGCCGTTGCGGTTCGCCCGCGAATGGTACAGCCGCCCGAGCGTGAAGTCGGCGTCGCCGGTCGTCACGGCGTTGGTCTGGAAGTCCATGTCCCAGTTCAGCTTGATCAGGTTATCGAGCCAGGTGGCCCGCTCCTGCTCGCCGGACTTCACCTTCACGCCGATGGCGTTCCAGTACGAGATCATGGCCTGCCCAAGCTCGCGGTCCTGGGGGCCGGCCCCGGAGTACCAGATGAAGCTGGTCTCGAAGCCGTTCGGCTTGCCGGCGTCCGCAAGAAGCTGCTTCGCCTTCGCCACGTCGTACGGATACGGCGTCTGCGCGGCGTGCCCGAACACCGTCGGCGGGATCGGTGCCGTCGCCCGCTGGCCGATGCCCGGCAACAGATCCTTCGCCATCGTGTCGATGTCGAGCGCGTGGATCATCGCCTGTCGCACGCGCTTGTCCGTGAACGGCTCGCGGGTGGCGTTCATCCAGAGGAAGTAGTACTCATGCGACGGCGATGTCTCAAC
>JBBQBU010000756.1:0-2168 GCA_038318015.1 Chloroflexota bacterium
GCCGGTCCAGGCACTTATCTGCAGCAACGGCGGCAACGAGGCCAGCATCGCGGCGGCGACGGTCAGGTGCGCGACCCAGATGGCAGGGCGCGACACGCGCGGCGCGACTTGCGTCCACAGCAGCGCCAGCCCGCCGACCAGGAAGGTCCACCCGAGGACGCCGAGGTACGGACGCACAAGGTCGTAGCGGACGGACGCGAACTGATCCGAGATGCCCAGCATCAGGACGCCCTGTAGCGCCGCGCTGATCGCCATCAGGACGACGAACAGGTCGCGCTGCCGGCCGCGTGCTGCCAGCGGCCGGCGGCTCCCGAGGAGGAAGGTCGCGGCGACGGTCCCCAGCCCGAGGACGCCGTAGGAGATCGTGCCAGTCCAGCTACCCACCATCGTGAGGCCGTAGGCGAGCGCCAGGAGCGCCGTCGCAGCGGCAAGGTGGGCACCCACTGCCACGAACGAGCGCAAGGGCAGCACGGCCGACACGACCACGCCACCACCGGCCGCCAGGAAGGTTGCCCCCCAGATGCGGAGACCCGGCCGGATCGCCGCGTACGTCTGGGCGTCGAAGTGGTGCGGTGCCACGAGCATCAGCGCGCCGATGAGCAGGCAGAACGTCCCGATGGCCCAGTGCAGACTGCCGAGGCTGAACGGCCGCAGGGCGTCAACATCCTGCCGTCTGTCTCGCGGACAGGGCGGCACCTGCGGCCCACCCCGTCGGGAGCGCGGCAGCATGGCGTTGGTGGCGCGCGTATCGGACGTGATCACGCACATGGAACGTAGGCAGGGGCCGACAGGGTACGGGATGCGCGTGCCGATGCGATACTGCCAGCATAGGTGGTGTAGAAAAGCTGCACCACCGATGCGCCGCAGAGCTGACACGCTGCATGAACGCCCCCCATTCAGCATAGGCACCTCGGCGTGTGCCGTCCTCCCGCCTCGGGCTGGCTCAGCGCACGTTGGTACCGGCGGCCCCACACGGTGCGCGCTGACCTTGCAGCAACCTTCTCTCGGCAGCCGGAGCCGGTGCGCGGGGCGTCTATACTGCCTGGCCCTGAGCGCACGGCTGCGCCGCCGGGCACCGTTGGGACCGTCACACGATGACGAGCACACGACGACAACCGGGAGGCGGCAACGTGGCGCGCATGTCGGGCAGAACGATCATCGTCACTGGGGCGGGGCACGGCATTGGGCGGGCCTACGCCCAGCGCCTTGCCACGGAGGGCGTCAACGTGGTGGCGGCTGACATCGACGGCGACGCCGCCGAGCACACGGCCGGCGACATCACGGCGGCCGGCGGCCAGGCCATCGGCGTGCAGGTGGACGTGGCGCAGATCGCCAGCACCCGCGCGCTGGTCGCAGATGCGGTGGCGCGGTACGGCGGCGTTGATGGCCTCGTCAACAACGCCGCCATCTTCTCCACCATCCCGATCTCGCGGGTCGGCTTCGAGATGATCGACGAAGACGAGTGGGATCTCGTGATGAACGTCAACGTGAAGGGCGTCTGGAACGGCTGTCGGGCGGTCGCGCCGGCTCTCCGCGAGCGCGGCGGCGGTAGCATCGTGAACATCTCATCGGCCAGCATCCTGCACGCGGGTGGCGGACGGTTGCACTATGTCGCCTCGAAGGCGGCGGTGCTGGGCATCTCACGGGTGCTGGCGCGCGAGCTTGGCTCGGACAACATCCGGGTGAACACCATCGCGCCGGGCAACACCCTCAGCGAGGCCGATCCGTCGCCGGAGACGGTCGCCCTGCGCGAAGCGGCCATCGCGGCGCGGTCGCTGAAGCGGCTCCAGACACCGAACGATCTCGTCGGCGCGGTGCTATTCCTGCTCTCCGACGACGCGGCGTTTATAACTGGGCAGTTGCTGGTGGTAGACGGCGGCACCACGTTCCACTGACGCTCGCCGCCCCATCAGCGCACCACCATTCATGAAGACAGGGTGCTCCGTCACATCGCCCCCTCTCCCGCTTGCGGGAGAGGGGGCTGGGGGGGGTGAGGGCCGCACCCGGAGGCTCAGGGATTGACGGTGAAGGTGGCCGCCTTTTCATTCCAGTCGTACACTCGACCCCAGCCCGGCGTGAACACCCCGACTTTCACCGTGTACTCGCCGGGCGCGGCACCGGGCGGCACGCTCCAGACGGTCGAGTACACCTTGGTTGCGCCCGGCCCG
>JBBQBU010000757.1:0-2167 GCA_038318015.1 Chloroflexota bacterium
AGACGAGCAACCCGCAACACCGTCTGCGCCTTCTCCACCTGATCGCGCATCAGCGAGATCAGCGGCGAGACGACCACCACCGTGCCCTCCAGCAGGGCCGCTGCCGCTTGATAGGTCAGGCTCTTTCCCGAGCCGGTCGGCATCACCCCAAGCGACGACTGCCCGGCCAGCGCTCGCCCGATCAAGGCCAACTGCGGCGGGCGCGGCACAAGGCCAAAGCGATCAAAAATGTCCTGGGCCAGCGTGGCATCGTTCGGCGGATTCGCAACAGACATGCGTCGATTGTAGGGCGCAGCAGGGTGCCTGCGCCCCCATACAGTGCCATCACACCCTATTGACAAGATTCTTTTTCTATTGCTACAGTGGCCTCATGCTCTCTGTTGATGTCATCGAGCGGCCCCAGGCGGCGGCGGCCGCGCTTGACCCGGTGCGGTCGCGGCTGCTGGCGGCACTGGCGCGGCCGGGGTCGGCCTCGTCGCTGGCCGCGACGCTCGGGATGCCGCGCCAACTTGTGAACTACCATCTCCGTATCCTTGAGGCGCACGCACTAGTGCGACTAGTCGAAGCGCGGCCCCGGCGCGGCCTGACCGAGCGGATCATGCAAGCGACGGCGGCGTCCTACGTCGTGTCGCCGGCGGCGATGGGCGACGCCGCCAGCGACCCCGACCGTGAGACGGACCGCCTGTCGGCCGGCTACCTCGTGGCGCTGGCGGCGCGCGCCGTCCGTGAGGTTGGCGACCTGCTACATCGGGCGCGGGCAGCCGGCAAACGCCTGCCGACGCTCTCCCTCGACACCGAGATCCGCTTTCGCTCGCCGCAAGAGCGCGCCGCCTTCACCGAAGAACTGACGGCGGCCGTCACGTCGTTGGTTGCACACTACCACGACGCGAACGCCCCTGACGGTCGCCGATTCCGCCTGTTGGTAGCCGCTCACCCTGTCCCACGGGTCACCGCCGTGGTCCCCAACGAACGCACCGCAACTCCACTTCAGGCAGAGGACTCGACATGACCGACGCACCAATCCCCCCGTCGAACACGCGCGCCATTGACCTTCAGGTAGACGTACCGGGCACGCCCGAAGAGGTCTGGGAGGCCGTCGCGAGCGGCCCCGGCATCACCTCGAGGTTCGTGCCGGCTGAGGTGACTGGGGGCGTCGGCGGCAGCATCACGCTGCACTTCGGCATTGGCATCGACGAGGCGACGCCGATCACCGTCTGGGAGCCGCCGCGTCGGCTGGTTTCTGCCGAGCAGGGCGGGCGCAACCTGGCGTATGAATGGCGCGTCGCGGCCGAGACGGCGGCGTCTGCACAGTGCGGCTGATAAACAGCGGCTTCGGAAGCGGCGACGACTGGGACGGCGAGTACGAGAGCATGACGTTCGGCTGGAAGACGTTCCTAGCGAACCTTGCGCTAGTGCGGACGCACTTCCCCGGCCAGACGGCCTCGTCGGTCCTGTCGAACGGCTCGACAAGCGGTGTGGCCGGCGTCGCCTTTGTCACCCTGAAAGCGGCGCTGGGCCTTCCAGCCGCGCCAGCGGTTGGGGATCATATCGCCACCAGCGGTGCCGGCGTCCCGACTCGCCGGCACCGTCGTCCGCGCGACCGACACGATGGTGTCGCTGCTGCTGGATGCGCCGGCTCCCGGCACCGCCTTCCTGGCCGCCGAGCCGTTTCAAGGGCAGGTGCTGACCAGCTTGTACGTGTACCTCTTCGGGCACGCCGCTGCTGAAACTGCCGGGCGCGACGGCCCCGGCTGGCAAGCCTGGATGACTGGGCTGTTCCCAGAGCCGGCCGCCGACACCGCCGACACACCGCCCGTGTAACAGGGGCACGCGCCCACTCTCCGCCCGACACCCACCCACCACGCAGAGGGAGCATCCGTGACGAACAAACACGACCAGACTGCTGGTCCGCTCGAAGTTGGCTACGAGGCGGACATGCCCGCCACCCCCGAACAGGTCTGGCAGTTGATCGCGACCGGCCCCGGCATAACCATGTGGCTGACCCGCATGGGCGTGGAGGAGCGGGCCGGCGGCAAGATCACGATGCCGATGGGCGACCAGGATCAGCCGGTTGCCGAGATCACGACCTGGGAGCCGCCACACCGGCTCGCCTACGTCGAAACCGAAGGCCGCAAACTGGCCCACGAATTCACGGTTGAGGCGCGCG
>JBBQBU010000758.1:0-2161 GCA_038318015.1 Chloroflexota bacterium
CGCGATGCCCAACAGGTGCTGCGCGAACGTGATCGCCAGCAGGTCGCGGCCGAACAGCGCGACGGCACCGCCCATGAAGATCGGGTAGACCGGGGTGCGCCGCTGAGCCAGGATGAACGGTTCGCCGTCCACCAGCGCCAACGCCGGCTCGACGTATTCGATGCTGTCCTTCGTGACGAACGCCGGCACTCGGAACGCGAAGGCGCTCCGCAACGCAAACGCGACCAGCACGATCAGCAGGATGGCAACCAGATCAGGATGCGCGGCGATTCGGTGTCGAAAGCCCTCACCCGCCATCACCCGCGTGTCCCGGTGGCCTGGATGCCTTCGCCGCTCTGCCGGGCCGCCGAGTCGGCACGCTTTGGGCCGCGCCGGAACGAGTCTGGCACGGTGTAGCCGGCCAGGATGTCCGTGAAGGCGGTGGCCGGGTCCGGCTCCGGTGCGGCCTCAGCGGTCGCCAGCGCCTGCGCGATCTCGTCGGCCACCTCAGCGTGCAGTGCCGCATCAGTCGCGTCGTCGAGCAGTCCGTCTGCCCGCAGCTCGGCGCGCAGCCGGGCAATCGGCTCGCGGGCCTCCCAGGACGCCACCTCATCGCGCGAGCGGTACCGCGAGTCGTCATCGTGGCTCGTGTGCGGCCCGAGGCGGTACACCAGCGTCTCAACCAGCGACGGCCCGCCGCCAGCCTGCGCTCTGGAAACCGCCCGTACGACGGCGGCATAGGTATCAGCCACGCTCATGCCGTCGATCTGCGCGGCGGGGATGCCGTAGCCGGCGGCGCGCTGGGCCACGCTGGCGACCGGCAGTTGCAGCGCCAACGGCACCGAGATGGCGTACTGGTTGTTCTCGCAGATGAACACGACGGGCAGCCGGTGAATCGCCGCAAAGCTCAGCCCCTCGTGGAAGTCGCCCTTGCTGGTTGCGCCGTCGCCGAACCAGCAGAACGTCACGGCATCCTCGCCGCGCACCTTCGACGCCAGCGCCGCCCCGACCGCGTGCGGAATGTGGGTGGCAATCGAGGTGGACGGCGTGGGCATCCGCAGCGCCTTCGACGTGTAGTGGAACGGCATCTGCCGCGCGCCAGAGAACGGCTCGCCGGCCCGGTTGAGCGCCCCGAGGAACAGGTCAAGCGGGGAGATGCCGACCGTCAGCACCACGCCGATGTCGCGGTAGTACGGGTACAGCACGTCCTGACCCCGCCGCACCGCCCAGGCACTGGCGACCTGCGCCGCCTCGTGGCCGCGCGCCGACGCCGCGATGCCGACGCGCCCCTGGTGCGACAGTAGCGTGATCCGCTCGTCGAAGGCGCGCGTCAGCAGCATCAGGCGGTAGATCGGCAGCAGGTCCGCGCCGAGGCCGCCGATATCTACGGGCTGGTCAGAGGTCGTCGCCACGCGCGCTCCTTCGTCCGGCCGGGCAGCCCGTCGGCCCGCGTGCCCGACGCATGCTCGAAAGGATACTGCCTCAGGCAGGTACCGCCCGGAAAGCATACCGGAGCAGGCTCTGTCCGGTCGCGACCGGCTACAGTGCCTTTGACAGCTTGCCCGCGCCCGCGCAGCCGGGCACAGTCCGTCCAGGGAGGGAACGCCCCGATGCCATCGCCAGCATCACCGTCGCCGCCAGAGGACGCGCGCTTCTACGACGCCGAGCGGCTCGCCGCACATGGGCGGGTGCTGCACGAGCTGGCGACTCACCCTGAGGCCGCGACCCGCCAACACGCCGGCCCCACCCCGCAGCCCTGTGCGCGACTGGGCCTCCTGGCCGGCTCGTTCAACCCGCCGACGGCCGCCCACCAGACCCTGGCGCTAGCCGGCCTCGAGGCGGGGGGGCTGGACACGGTCTGGTACGCTCTCAGCACGCGCACGGTGGACAAGGAGGTCGTCAGCGGGGCGTGCCTGGAAGACCGCCTGCTGATGCTCGACTTGATGACGGCCGACGACGATCGACTCGGGGTGCTACTGCTGAATCGGGGACTGTACGTCGATCAGGCCCGGCTGGTGCGGGCAGCGTTCCCGACCGTTGGCGAGATCGTGTTTCTGGTCGGCTTCGATAAGATCGTGCAGATCTTCGATCCACGCTACTACGACGACCGCGACGCCGCGCTGACGCAGTTGTTCGGCCTGGCGTCGTTCCTGGTGGCCCCGCGCGGCACGGACGAAGCGCC
>JBBQBU010000759.1:0-2159 GCA_038318015.1 Chloroflexota bacterium
GCCTCGCCGTCCGTGTCTCCTGGCGCGCGCTATCATGTCGCCGGCCGGTCCGCCGGCGACATCCCTGCGGGCACCATGTCCGCACCTGGGGGCGAGCACCGTGGCGTTTGACGGCAACCGTTCGTACCGACCGGTCATCATTGGACGGCGCGGGGCCGTCGCGTCGAATCATCCGCTGGCGACGCAAGCCGGCCTGCTGACACTCCAGGCTGGCGGCGATGCCGTCGATGCGGCCGTGGCGGTCGCGGCGACCCTCAGCGTCGTCGAGCCGTTCATGTCCGGCCTTGGCGGCGATGGCTTCTACCACGTGTACCGCAAGGGTACCGGCGAGGCAACCGTGTTCAACGGCACCGGTGCCGCCCCGAGCGCCGCCACCCCAGAGCGGTACGCCGGCGGTATCCCGATCTCCGGGCCGCTCGCGTTCTCCACGCCCGGCTCGGTCGGGGCGTGGGGGGCAATGCACGCGCGCTACGGCCGCCGCTCCTGGGCCAGCCTCTTTGAAGCCGCCATCTATTACGCGACCGAAGGCTTCGGCGCGACCCCAACCTACCGCAACTATGCTGGGGAGGCCGTCAAGGTGCTCAGCCCGGACGCCCGCAGCACCCGCACCTTCCTACGCGATGGCCGCGCGCCGACGCTGGGGGCCGCCATCGAGCAGCCGGAGCTTGCCCGGACCCTGACGCAGTTGTCCGAGGAAGGTGCCGACAGCTTCTACCGGGGTGCCATCGCGAAGCGGTTCGCCGCGGGGCTGGCCGAGGTCGGGGCGCTGGTCACGGCTGAGGACCTCGCTGAGTGCTACCCCGAGGAGCAGGCCCCTATCGAGATCAGCTACCGTGGCTTCACCGTGCGCGAGGCTCCGCCGAACTCGACCGGCTGGGTGCTGCTGCAAGAGCTGAAGCTGGTGGAGCAGTTCAACCTGGCCGGGATGGGTGCGTTGTCCGCCGACGCGGTACACACGCTGGTTGAGGCGAAGAAGCTGGCCTTCGAGGACCGCGAGACCTGGGGCGGCGACCCGAACTTCATCGCGCCGCCGTTCGACGAGTTGCTGTCAGGCGCCTATGCCGCGCGCCGCGCCGCCCTCATCGATGCCCGCAAGGCCGGCCCTGCCGTCCGGACGCCTGTCGCCACCGCCGGGCGCGGCAACACGACGTACTTCTGCGTGGTCGATGGCGATGGCAACGCCGTCTCAGCCATCCAGAGCATCAATAGTCTGTTCGGCTCCGGCGTCACGGCCGGCGACACCGGCATCGTGCTGAACAACCGCATGTCGCCGTGGCACCTGGAGCCGGGCCACCCCAACCGCCTCCAGCCGGGCAAGCGCGTGCGCCACACCATGAACCCGCCAATGGTCTTCAAGGACGGCGAGTTGTGGGCGGTCTTCGGGACGCCGGGTGGCGACAATCAGGTGCAGGTCAACCTGCAAGTGCTCACTTCCATGATCGATTTCGGCTTCGACGCCCAGCAGGCGGCCGAAGCGCCGCGCTGGAAGAGCGAGGCGCCTGGCCAGGAGGCGAACTACCCGCACGACGCCCCGGACGCCCTGACGATGGAAGGCCGGTTCCCGGCGTCTGTGCGCGACGAACTCGCCGGGCGCGGGCACAACGTCGTGACGGTGGGCGACCTTGAGGGGCCGTGTTCCATCGAGATCATCCGCCGCGACCCGTCTAATGGCATGCTGATGGGTGGGTCAGACCCGCGCCGCGACGGCTGGGCGCTGGCGTACTAGTGGGTCACGCTCCATATAGTTGAGGATCCGACCAGATTGACGCATCCCCAATCAAATACGACGTGACCCACTAGTAGCCTGTCACACAGAATATGAGGGCCTAACACTGTCATCTTGAGTGATGTCGTTGCGCGCGGCGTGACGATATTTGTGCAGCGAGCTTGCCAGCGCAATCGAGGGATCTCTAGGTCGGGATATCCGTTGCCGAGATCCCTCCGCTCCGCTCGCACGCGATCGCGTCGGTCGGGATGACATGACGTGCTGCGACCCATCAATACTCATGTGACAGCCTACTAGGCATCTTGACCCGAGTCGTGGTGGGCGAGGGTGACGTGCGGATCGTGGCCGTCGTGGGGAGCGGGGTCCACATGCACGATGACGCTGGCCAGCTTCGGAACTGCGTGCAGCATGGCGTGGCGCGCCTCCTCCGCCA
>JBBQBU010000760.1:0-2158 GCA_038318015.1 Chloroflexota bacterium
TGCATCAGAATAGTCACCAAATGTGGAGTTTGTGAGGATCAGCCATGCGAGAGAACGTGGTGCGAACGACGGTTTCCTTACCGGCCGATCTGGTCGATGAGGCGGACCGTGCTATCCGACTGGGACGCGCACGAAGCAGGAATGAACTCCTCGTGATCGCGCTGCGCCATGAACTGGCCGCACAAGAGCGCGCCAGTATTGATGCCGCCTTCGCCTCACTGGCCGACGTTCACGAGTTCCAGGCTGAATCTGTGCAGCTTGCCGAAGAAGCCGTACGGAGTGGCTGGGAGTCCTTGCAGGAAGCTGAGCAGGCTTGATGAGGCGTGGCGACATCTACGATGCGCGCCTTGATCCAGTTGAAGGATCCGAGCAGGCTGGTTTTCGGCCGGTTATCATCGTTAGCCGCGACGCCATCAACGTCAATCTGGGAATCGTCGTGGTGGTGCCATGCACAACCCTTCGTGCAACCACGCGGCTGCACCCGAGCCGTGTACTGCTTCACGCTCCGGACGGAGGCTTGCAGGTTGACTCGGTTGCACTGTGTGAACAGGTTCGGTCGGTGGCGAAGACTCGTTTGGTCCGTCAGCGCGGCACGCTGTCGCCTGCTGCGCTCGCTCGCGTCGAATCCGCACTCACGATTACGCTTGACCTCTCGCGCTGACGTGAGGTTGTTCGTCGCGTCGGGGAACGCCCGGCGGCTCTACCCTATCAACCTACCGCCCCGCTGACCTGAGCCGCGCCGCGCTTGATTTCCACGGCGTCCGGCGTCAGGTGCTCGGCGCAGGACGGGCAGCGGTATACCACGTCAACCGGGTGGCCGCACCCTTTGTGGACGGGCGTGTTCGGCGCGCCCGCGTGCTTCGCGCCCCAGGCACCGAGCGCCCCGACGACCAACCGCAAGTCGCGACCCCGCTCCGTCAGCAGGTACTCGGCGCGCGGCGGGTGCTCCGAGTACAGCCGGCGCGTCACGATGCCGTACTCCTCCAACTGCTTCAGCCGGTCGGACAGGATGTTCGGAGCGATGCCCGTCAGCGCCTCCGTGAACTCGTGGAATCGCGACCGCCCACCCAGCAGATCGCGCACCAGCAGCAGCGTCCAGCGATCCCCGAGGAGATCGAGCGCGCAGGCGACAGGACACGGCTGACCGTACAACTTCGGCATAGACAAAGTATAGCCACGCAAGTCACTATTGACAAGCAAGTCACTTGCTTTCTACAATCGACCGCATGAACACCGCGGTGCCTGCCCACTCGTTCCCGTTGCCCGCCGCGCCGCCTCCGGCTGATGACGGCACAGCGGCGTCATCCGCCATGCCCCCGGGCCAGCACGCAGACCCGGCCTCGCTGACGCAGCCGGCTGCCGTGGCACCGCCGACGATGGCCCCGCGCACCCGCCTGATCCTGACCGGCCCGGTCCTCCCGACCCTCCTCAAGCTGGCCGCCCCGAACATCCTGGTCATGACGGTGCAGGCCGTCATGAGCATCATTGATGCGTTCTACTTGGGGTGGCTCGGCTCGGACGCGCTGGCGGGCGTGGCGCTGGTCTTCCCGCTCATCATGCTGATGACGACGATGTCGGGTGGCGGCCTGGGCGGCGCGATCTCAGCATCGGTGGCGCGGGCGCTCGGGCGGCGGCAGACGGCTGAGGCCGAGAGCCTGGCGTTCCACGCCGTCATCATGACGTTCGCCTTCGCGGCGGCGTTCACGGTCGGGCCGTTGCTGGGCGGGCGGGTGCTCTACTCGGCGATGGGCGGCACCGGCGCGGCGCTTGATGCCGCGCTGGAGTACTCGAACATCGTCTTCCTGGGCGCCATCTCGGTCTGGATGCTGAACACCTTCGCCAGCATCCTGCGCGGCAGCGGCCAGATGCTGGTGCCATCGCTGGTCGTCATCGGCGGCGAGGCCGTCCACATCGGTCTGGCCCCGCTGCTGATCTTCGGCCTGGGTCCGGTGCCCGCGCTGGGCGTGACCGGTGCCGGCATCGCCCTGGTCAGCACGCTGGCCCTACGCGTCCTCCTGCTGCTGGCCTACATAGTGTCAGGACGCAGTCTGGTAACGTTGCGGCTGCGGGGGATGCGCCTGCGCGCCGCCGCCTTCTGGGACATCCTGCGGGTCGGCATTCCCGGCGTCGCGAACACGGTGCTGACGAACGTCTACAT
>JBBQBU010000761.1:0-2158 GCA_038318015.1 Chloroflexota bacterium
TCATTGCTGAGAACGACGCCGATACCATCGCCTGGCTGACCATCGGCCAGCATGAGGAGCTTGGTGTCAGCGCCGCGCCGCTCGATGTCGGTCCGACCATCCGTGACCAGTTGATCGGGCCACTGGCGGCGGCCATCCTGACCTCGGCTACCCTCACGAGTGAAGGCAGTTTCCGGTACGTGCGCGACCGGCTGTCGCTGCACGACGCCGACGAATTGACGGTCGGGTCGCCGTTCAACTACGCGGCGTCAACGCTTGTCTACCTGCCGACCGACGCCCCGGAGCCGAACCAGGCTGGCTATCAGCGCGCGGTCGAGCGGGTCATTCTGGACGTGGCGACCGAGTTGAAGGGCCGCACAATGGTCCTGTTCACCTCGCACAGCCAGTTGCGCGCGACGTACATGGGCCTGCGCGACGTGCTGGATGCCCGCAAGATCATCCTGCTAGGGCAGCGAGTGGACGGCAGCAGTCGCGCCCGCCTGCTTGAGACCTTCAAGAGCGGGAAGCCGTGCGTGCTGCTCGGGACCAGCAGCTTCTGGGAGGGCGTGGATGTGGTGGGCGAGGCGCTCAGTTGCCTCATCATTGCCCGGCTGCCGTTCGCCCCACCGAGTGACCCGATTGTTGAGGCCCGCAGCGAGCAGTTCGACGATCCGTTCAATCAGTACTCGCTGCCGCACGCGATCTTGCGATTCCGGCAGGGCTTCGGCCGCCTGATTCGCAGCAAGTCGGATCGCGGCATCATGATTACGCTGGACAGCCGTTTGCGGACGCGCCGCTACGGCCGGTCGTTCCTCGACTCTCTGCCCACCTGCGAGATGCGCGCCGGGCCCGCAAACGACGCTGGCCGGGTGGCCGGTGCCTGGTTGCGCGGCGAACGCAATCAACTTGGCATGGCGATCTCGCTCAGGAGATAACCCAGATGGAACAGTCTACTGACCTGCAAGACGTACGGGTCGTCCACTTCGGCCTGGGGCTGCTCGGTGCGGCGATGGCACACGACGTGGCAAACCGTGATGGATTGGTCAGCGTTGCTGCGATTGACGCCTCCCCCGCCCGCGAGGGCCACGACTTGGGCGAGGTACTCGGGCTGGCGCTGACCACCGGCGTCGTCGTTGACGGATCCTCGGCCCGGCTGCGCGACATTGAGGCTGATGTGGTCCTGTTCGCACCGGACGGCGACCGAGAAACGGCCATCACCGACCTGGAACTGTTGCTTGAACTTGGGCTGAACGTCGTGACGATCATGCCGGAACTGGCCTACCCGCCGGACGACAGCGACGACGATCTGGCCGTTTCCATCGACACGCTGGCCCGCGAGGCCGAAGTGACCGTGCTGGCGCTCGACTTCAGCGACGGGCTGCTCGGGACGCTGCCACTGGTGCTGACTGGCACCTGTTCGACCGTCGAACGGATGACTGTGAGCCTGCGGGGCATCGCCGCCACGAACGGCCGGCTGTCGATCGCGGATTGGGCGCGCGGGCTGGGTATCGCGCTCGGCTGGAACTTCGACGACCTGGACGAGATCGAAGAGCCGCAGGCCGGCGTGATGCGCGGCCACCATCGCATCGTCGGCAGCATTGGCGGCCACGAGACACTGATCGTGGAGGTATCTGCGGCTGAAGCCGGCGCAGCGCCGACATTGAGCGTCGATATCCTCGGCACGCCATCGCTCTCGCTGACGCTGACCGGCGGTGGCGACGCCGACCAGGCGGTGGCCACGCTCGGCGTCAACGCCATCCCGGCCGCCCTGACGGGAGAACCCGGCCTGTTTACGCTGCTGGACCTGCCGCCGGTCCACAGTTGGACCTCGCTGGGGCTGATGCACGCCGACCACGACGAGGACGACGACGACGACTGACTCATACTGAGGCCGTTCACTGCCCACCGCGAAGATGACGCCGGACGGGCGTCCAACCCTCGCCCCTCACGTCAGCCGCCGATGAGAATAGCTCCTCCGCCCTCTCACCCACTCCTGACTCGCGCACAGGAGAGAGGGCGGACATATGAGCGTTCAAATCGTTTACTGACTGGTTGAGAAGCGATCCAGCACGATGCTGCGCGGCTCGGATTCGGCGTCGCCAACGCTGATGGCACCGCGCGCGGCCGCGCCGGCGTCCTCGGCCTGGGCAGGCGTGCGAGCATGAACGCGGGCCAGCAC
>JBBQBU010000762.1:0-2155 GCA_038318015.1 Chloroflexota bacterium
AGGGGGTGAGGGCAGACCGCACAACTACGTACCGATATATTCCGTCTAACTTCATCGGTCCACGGCGACGCCCGCAGCATCATGCAATTGCCCTGACGTTCACCCCTCATCACTTGGCACCCGGCGTCAGGCGACCAGCGGCAGCGTCGGGTAGCTGCCGCCGAGGATCTGCTCGGACGGCACGCCCATCCAGCCCTGGAGTACCGAGCTGTAGACCGACCGGAAGTCCGTCGTGAACTTCAGGTCGCCGCGGTCCAGGTCGGAGAGGCTCGGATAGGCACCGTACAGGCCGCCCTTCACGCCGCCGCCCACCATGAACAGCGGCTCCGCCGTGCCGTGGTCGGTGCCGTTGCTGGCGTTCTCGTTCACCCGCCGCCCGAACTCCGAGAACGTCATCACCATCACGTCGTCCTGCCGCTTCAGGCGCTCGATGTCCTGCAAGAACGCCTCAATCGAGCCGTCAAGCTCGGTCAACAGGCGTTGCTGCTGGCCGATCTGGTTGGCGTGGGTGTCGAAGCCGCCGAGGGTCGCGAAGAAGACCCGCGTGCCCACGTCGCCCGCTATCACCTGGGCGATGGTCTTCATGCTCTCGCCAAGCTGCCCTTGCGGATAGGTGATCGGCGTCTGATAGCTGCTGGCAACCTGGCTCAGCGTGTCGGCGTCGTCCAGCGCGATTTTCGTCGCCTGTCGCAGAAACTCCTCTTCCGGCCGCCCGCGCACGTCGTTCAGCGCCCGGCGCAGCGCGTCCACCTCGTAGGCGCGCGCGTCAGGATTGGTCCGCGCGCTGCCGTACTGGAACGCCGCCAGGTTCGAGATCGCCGGCACCAGCGTCAACTCCGTCCAGAACGACTTCTGGACGCTGGTCCCCATCGCCACGCCTTCCAGATGCTTGTCGGTGCCGCAGGCGCACGCCTGGAGGTACCGTCCGAGCCAGCCCGTCTGCTCGATGCGCTCGGGGACGCCCGTCTGCCAGATGTCCATCGCCCGGAAGTGCGAGCGGTTCGGGTTCGGGTAGCCGACGCCCTGCACCACGGCGACCTCGCCCGCGTCGTAGCGCGCCTTCATGTTGCGGAGCGCGGGACTGAGGCCCACCGCGTCGTTCAGCTTCAGCACCTGCTCGCGCGGCACCGCCAGCGACGGCCGCGCCTGATAGTAGAGCGGGTCGGCGTACGGCACCAGCGTATTGATGCCGTCGTTGCCGCCCGCCAGCAGCAGTACCACCATGATGCGCCGCGAGGTGTCGGCCACCGGCCCGCCGGCAACAGGCTGCCCGCCAACCAGTTGTCCGCTCATGAGCTGACTGCCCATAGTCGCCAGCCCGCCGGGTGCGCTAGTCACGCTGGCGGGGTTGCTATCCAGCCAGCGCGCCGTCTCGGCCAGGAAGGCCGGGACCACCAGGGATGCCGCGACCAATCCCGCGCCGCGCTTCAAGAAGTCACGTCGTTGCAGTGTCATCGTGTGCGTCCCTTCAGTTTGGTTGGTTTAGTTCAGTTGGTAGGCGGGCAGCGACATCGCCAGACGGAACAGGCCGCGCACCTGATCTGGCCCCTTCGCCTGCTGCGCGTAGGCCAGCAGCGCGGCGCGTTCGTCTGGCCCGGCGTCGCCGTCCAGCAATACATCAAGGACGCGCTGCACGCGGTCGGCCGGCATCGTGGCACCCTGCACCAGCGTCGCGACGGGCTGGCCGCCCAGCACCGGCGTGCCCAGTTGGTTGGCGATGGTGCCCAGCGTATTGAAGCGCCCCAGCAGCGTCGCCGCGTTGATCCAGCTTCGGTTCCCGAACCAGCCGGCCACGTTCGGCGGGTTGAACAGTTCCTGGCCCAGCAGGCGCATCGCCTGGACGGCCTGCGGCGGCACCTGCTCCGCACCGAGCGCCCGCAGCGCCCCGACGACCAACTCGGTCGGGCTTTTGATGAGGCCGCGATACGCCCGCTCCGACGAGAACTCCGGCGAGCGCAAGATCGCCTCGACGACCGCGCGAATCGAGCCGTCGGTTTGCAGGTAGACGTTCGCCAGGCTGTCGATGACGGCCGGCTCAGGGCCGGCGTAGGCGAAGAAACGGAACAGCTTGGTCGCCATGAACCGCGCCGTCGCCGAGTGAGCCGCCAGCATGTCGCTCACGTCGTCGCCGTCGAAGTCGCCGGTCTGCCCGAGG
>JBBQBU010000763.1:0-2146 GCA_038318015.1 Chloroflexota bacterium
ACTTCGTGGACGGTTGTGGTGACTGGATAACGTTCGTCGGCGGCGGGCCGGCGGCCTTCAAGTGACAAGGGGCTGAATCACTGCCTCCACGTCAATGCGTACTCGCACGATGACGCGCCCCCCTCGCCGACGAAAACGAGGGGGCCGGCGGGGCGTGGTCCCCTCAGTCGGCGGGGATCGCCGCAGGCGCGCTCTGAAGGAATCCCTGCCGCAGTTCGTTGTCAGTCCAGTGGTCGGACGCACGGTTCGAGACAGAGACGTCTAGGTCGAGCGGACCTTCGGCCGTCAGGGGCGGTCGAGGGGCGACAGCCAGAAGACGTAGCGCCGTTCGAGCAGCGTCAGCCCGCCAATCATCAGCATGCCCATCGCTGCGATGGTCGTCACGCCGGCCAGCGCCGTCGTCGTATCCAGGTTCGAGTTCGCCAGCAGGATCGCCCGCCCGAGGCCGCTGTCGCCGCCGACCCACTCCGCCACGACCGCGCCGAGCAGCGCCAGGGTCGTCGCGACCTTGACCGCCGCGAACAGTTGCGGCAGCGCCGATGGCAACCGCAGCAACAGCATCTCGTCCGCCGCCCGGGCATCGAGCGTCAGGAAGACATCGTGCGCGGCTGTCGGGACCGCCCGCAGTCCGGCCACCGCACCAATCAGGATCGGGAAGAAAGCCAGCAGCGCCGCGATCAGCAAACGGGGCCACGCGCCAAAGCCGAACCAGAGGACGAAGAGCGGTGCGATCACAACAACGGGCGTCACTTTGGCGACGATGGCGACTGGTAGCAGCGCCTGTTCGAGCCAGCGCCAGCGGGCCATCAGCACACCCGCCCCTAGCGCCAGGACGCCGCCGATCAGCAGCCCGCCAAGCGCCTCGCCCAACGTGGTCAACCCTTCACGGGCAAAGAACAGCGGATCGCCGGCCAGCCGGAGCGCGACGGCGGTCGGGCTGGGCAGCAAGTATGCCGGCACCCGCCAGAGCCGCACACACAGCTCCCAGGCCAGCAGGATCGCGGCCAGGAACGCCGTCGTGGGCAGCGCAGCGCGCACGCGGGCGAGGCGCATCGGATCAGCCGCTGCGCCGGGCATGGTGGGCTGACAGTTCGGCCTGGAGTCGCTGGACGACCGCCCCGAATCCGTGCTGGTCGTAGCGGCGCGGACGTTCCAGGTCGATGCGGATATCGGCGGTGATGTGGGCCGGGCGCGGGGACAAGACGAGTACCCGGTCGGCCAGGCGGACGGCCTCAACAACGCTGTGCGTGACCAAGAGCGTCGTTGGGCGGCGGGCGGCACGTACCGTCAACAGCAGGTCGCCGAGCCGCTCACGGGTGATCTCGTCCAGGCTGGCGAAGGGCTCGTCCAGGAACAGGTAGTGCGGCTCCGACACCAGTGCTCGGGCGAGTGCCGCACGCTGCCGCATCCCGCCCGACAGCTCATGCGGAAAACGGCCGGGGCTGTCGCTTAGGCCGACCTCGACCAGGATGCGCGCCACGGCGGCGTCGGCTACGGACCCGCGCCGGTGCCCAATCCGGCCGGGCAGCCCGACGTTCTCCGCAACCGTCATCCAGGGCAGCAGACCGTCGTCTTGCGCCAGCCAGCCGATGCCCTGCCCCGTGCGCGCCTCAAGCACCGACGACCCACCGAGCAAGACGCTGCCGTGCGTCGGCTGGATCAGGCCACTGAGTACGCGCAGGAAGGTGGACTTCCCGCAGCCGCTTGGCCCGAGCAGCGCCACAAGGTCGCCGCGCGCCACTTCCAGGTCGATCCGCTCGATGGCCGGCACCGCTGTTGCGTCGCGGCCATGGAACGTATGCGCGACGCCAGTTGCCTTCACGGTGACACGTGGCGCGTCGGTTGCGGGGGCTGAACTCGGGCGGGTGGCCGATGCGACGGTCACGGCCACACCAGTTGCCCGTTCCGGTAGACGCCTTGCAGAATCTTGTCGGTGAACGCAGTGTTCACGTCGATGGCGCGGCTGATGCCACCGTACGCCAGCAGCGTATCGTGAAACGCTTGCCACTGATGCGGCGTGGCCCAGCCGATGCCCTTCTCCAATGAGACGGGACCGTCGGCCATGTCGAGCTCAACGCGGAGCATCGAGAGTTGGTGCTCTCGGTCCTCGTTCGGCGCGAACTCCATCACGATGTCCGAGGCTGCC
>JBBQBU010000764.1:0-2137 GCA_038318015.1 Chloroflexota bacterium
GCTGACGTGCTCGTGGCCGTACAGCAGGATGTCAATGTCGATTTCTCGTGGTCCCCAACGCTCGCGCGACTGCCGCCCGAGCGTCTGTTCAACGCCCTTGACGGCAGCCAGCAACGCCCGGGGAGAGAGCGTGGTGAGCGCCTCGACCACGGTGTTCAGGAAGCCCGGTTGATTCGTGACGCCGACCGGGGCCGTCTCGAAGAGGGAGGCCCGCCGCAGTACCCGCACGCCACGCAGACCGTCGAGTTGCTGGAGGGCGCGCGCGATGGTGCCGGCCCGGTCGCCCAGATTCGCGCCGAGGCCGAGGTAGACCGGCGTCCTGTCTGGTTGCGGGTCCGACCAACCGTAGGTAATGGCGTCCGACATGCGGGCCACCTGGACGGCCGGGGCAACGTCGTGGACGCGCACCGCATCGGCCCCGGCCGCCGCCGAGAGCGCCACCGTTGCCAGCGAGCCGGCCAATCGCTCGGCCATTGGCACGTCAAGTACTGCGCCAACGAAGCCTTTGCGCGACGCTCCAATCAGCAGCGGCAGCCCCAGGTGTGCCCGTAGCTCGCGCAGCCGCCCGAGAATCTCCAGGCTGACAGGCGGTAGCTTGGCGAACCCGAGGCCTGGGTCAACCATCAGGCGGGTGCGCGGGATGCCGGCTCCTGTGGCGAGCCGCACGCTCTCGATCAGTCCTTCCGTGAGCCAGACGAGCAGGTCACGGTCGTCGTCCGGAGCGCGCCGCTGCCAATGCCCGATGATGACCGGCACGTCGGCTGCGCGCGCCACGGTGATCAGTCGCGGATCGAAGTGCAGGCCGCTCACGTCGTTGACGACCGACGCGCCGGCGGCCAGGGCCGCTTCGGCAACACTAGCCTTCCGGGTGTCAATCGAGATTGGCACCGAAACCCGCCCGGCCAGCCTCTCGAGGACGGGGATCACGCGGGCAAGCTCTTCGTCGGCAGGCACTTCGGCATGGCCGGGGCGTGTGCTCTCGCCGCCAAGGTCCAGAATGTCCACGCCAGCCGCGATCATCTCCTCGGCGCGGGCCAGCGCGGCATCAACGCCACCGGCCAGGCCGTCTCCAGAGAACGAGTCGGGGGTGATGTTCAGGATGCCCATGACGAGCGTCTGGGTTCCGCCATGAAGACGCGTCAGGCGGGGGTGGAGCAGGCCAGGAGCGACAGGCACGGGGCATCCTCTCGGGGCGGGGTGCTGCTGCCAGCCCGACAAGCGTACTCCGCGCCGGCTGCCGCTGTCCCGCGCGGCCAGAGTGCTGGCGGTGCAGAAGTCCGTGGTCCACGTCGTCCTACCGAGGCCACACTTGAGACGGCAACCTGGAATGTCGCCGGACCAGGGTTCAACATGCGCGTCCGGTCACAGTTTTCATGAGACTTTCAACTTTGATTCAGATGTCATTCACCGGATGCTCAGGACAAATGCTTACCGTTATGGAGACCATGATCCTGATGTCAGGGTTGAAGCTCATCGGGCGCTCGCGGTCCATCACGATTCCAGTACGTGCTGGAGGGGATATGACCACCTGTTTGTCGAACCAGCTGTCCCTGCTGATGCTCCTGGCCGTCCGGAGCGAAGTGACGACCCGTGAGCTAGCACTTTCCCTCGGGATCACCGAGCGCGCGGTGCACCGCATCCTCCGAGACCTGGCCGATGGCGGCTACATCTCGATTGGCAAGCGCGGCTACCGGAACCAGTACACCGTGCACCCCGAGAAGTCGGTCGGGCACCCGGCCTTCCCGGCCCTGACGCTCGGCGAACTGCTGGCACCCGTCCACGCACCCGCAGCCCCAACCAGCATTACGAAGGGCGCGGCCCTGCGTGAGCCGGCGCTGGTGGCTATGGCCTAATCCCGCTGACGTCGCACAATGCGAGTACAGCGCTGTTCTGGCTGAGGGCTGGCAGGTAATGACGCCTGCCCGCCCTCGTTTCATGGTCGGAGAACTTACCAGCCGGCGGCGGCTCCGTCGCTGCGTGGATCCGCGCCGGCCCACAGCACGCCGCGCTGGCGGTCGATGCGGATCGCTTGGGCGTGGCCCATGCTGTCGCTCCAGGTCGGTACGACCTCGACATCGTGGCCCATTGCGGCCAACTGTCGGGCTACGTCCGGCCCCAGGTCCTCCTCAATGCTGAG
>JBBQBU010000765.1:0-2098 GCA_038318015.1 Chloroflexota bacterium
AGCAACGCCACATCGCGCCGCGTGCAGGGCGCATCATCGGGGAAGGTTATGCAAGCCGCTTGCATAACCTGTACGCTGCCCGCATGGCCCGTCCGAGTCACGTCCGCGACGCTGTCGCCGAGCTTGTCGCCGGCTCCGACCGACACGGCTGGACCCTCGACGAGGCTCATGCGGCCCTCGGCTCGAGCGGGGTCGAGGCTGACCCATCGTCGGTGTTTCGCGCCCTAGTCCATCTCTCCGACACCGGCGCGCTGGAGAAGGTCGAGCTCGGGGACGGACGGGCCCGTTTCGAGCGGTGCGCCCGCCACCACGAGCACATCGTCTGCTCTGACTGTGGAGAGGTGGCCGAGATTCCCGGTTGCCTGATCGATCGGGCGGTGCCGGAAGTCGAGCGCCGCACCGGCTTCTCGGTCAGCGGCCACAACCTCACCTTTACCGGACGCTGCGCCGATTGCGGCGCGACCGGCTGATGCTCGCGATCGCGCTCGCCGCTGCCGCCGTGGTGCCGCGCCTGATGGGGGGCATCTCGGTCCTGCGCCAGAACGATCGTCTCCACCTCGCGATGGGCTTCGCGGGCGGCGCGATGATCGGAGTCGCACTTTTTGAGACGGGGCCGGAAGCCTTCGAGCACGCGCCCGGTAGCTCTGCCTGGATCGCGGCCGCCGTCGTTACCGGGATCGTCGTCTTCGGGGCGCTGGAGCGCCGCGTCTTTCACCACGTCCACGTCGAGGACACCGTCTGCAACCCGCGTGCGGCTGAGATCGGCGCCGGCGGGATCACTACGCATGCCTTCCTCGACGGGCTGGCGATCGGCACTGCCTTTCAGGTCAGCTCCGAGGTGGGGCTGCTGGTGTCCGCCGCGGTCCTTCTGCACGCCTTCGCGGACGGGCTCAACACGGTCACGATCCTGATCCGTCACGGCCACCGGCAGCGCACCGCAAAGCTCTGGCTCGCCGCTGACGCCGCCGCTCCGATCCTCGGTGCGGCAGTCGGCCTGCTGACGCCGCTGCCCGATTTCGTCTTCGCGACGCTGCTCGCCTTCTTCGCCGGGATGTTCCTCTACTTCGGCGCCGGCTCGCTGCTGCCGCAGGCCCATCGTGCCGGACGCAACCGCTCGATCGTCGTCGTCGCGGCACTGGCCGGGTTCGCGCTCGCCTTCAGCGCCGCCCAGCTCGGCTAGCGACCTGACGCGTCAGGCGAGCCTGGCCAGGACGCAGGCCGAGCGGCGAAGCGAGCGCACTCGGAGCCGTGCGTGAGCGAGACGCGAGGCCGAGGACACCGCCAGGCGATGCCTGAAGCGTCAGGAGTACTTGTCCCAGGCCTTCAGCAGGGGCAGCGGGTCGTACGGCTGCCCACCCTCGTACCAGCCCGGGGCGGTCCAGACCTCGAAGTGAAGGTGGCATGCGGTCGCATCGCCGGTCTGGCCGACGTTGCCTATGTACTGGCCGGTGGCGACCTTGTCGCCGGCCCGCAACGGCGTGGGCGCGATCAGGTGCATGTAGGCGTTGTCCTCGCCGGATCCCTTCTGGTCGATCACGAGGTAGTTGCCGGCGGCCCCCTGATAGCCGGCGTACTGCACGGTTCCGCCGCGCGCCGCGACCAGCTTCGTGCCGCAGGCGGCGAGGATGTCCTGGCCCTGATGGGTATGCCCGCTGCGCGCGGCGCCGAAGGCGTTGGCGGGGCCGCCGAAGCTATGCCGTCCGCGGACCGGGAAGATGAAGCCAAACACGGCGACGCCGAGGTCGGGCGCATTCGACGCCCGCGCCCGCAACGTCGCCTGCCCGTCGGCGCTCGAAACGCGGAACGCGTACCAGCCATCGGGGACCGGCTTGCCGTCGAAGCCGGTTCCGTTCCAGGCCAGGGTCTGGGTCGTGTTCGGCGGCACCGCTGTCGGGAAGAAGCTCTGCATCACCTGGCCGGTCGGCGAGACCACGTCGACGCGGAGGTCGTTGGCGGGCTGGCCGCTGGAGATCACGTAGCTGAGGGTTGCGCTGCGGGTGCCGTAGAAGACCTTGTTGGGTGAGACCTTCGCGTCGGTGAGGCGAAGCGGTCCGCTTGCCCGCAGGCTGTGCTTGGGACGGATGACGAATCGCTCCCT
>JBBQBU010000766.1:0-2096 GCA_038318015.1 Chloroflexota bacterium
CGCCCCCTTCTTCCAGGCGTAGGCCAGGCCGACAAGCAGGAAGGCGATAAAGATCACCATCTTGATGAGCGACGCCAGCCCGAGACTGTTGAAGGCGACTCCCCAGGGAAACAGGTACATGACTTCGACGTCGAAGATGACGAAAACAAGCGCATAGAGGTAGTAGCGAGTACGAAACTGAATGTGGGTCGGGCCGATCGTCTCGACACCACCCTCGTACGGCTGCAGCTTGACCCGGTTCGGATTCTTGGGGCTGATGAAGGTGCTCAGGATGAGCGGAATCACGGGGAAAATGACCGCGACGACCAGGAAGATACCGACGGGTCCGAAGGACTCCAGCATCAATCAGACTCCCGAATGCTGACGGTTCCGAGGTGGGCGAGGACGCCGCATCGTAGCCGATCCGGCGGGGGGATTGCAGAGGGGTGGAAGCGGGGAGCAGCGACGGCATACTAGAAACGTTGTCGCCGCCGCCAAGTATATCACGCCCCTGGAGCGCGCCGGCCGTCTAGCTCTGCGGATAAAATGGGCAAAGCCGAATCGTGGGACCCGAACAGCGATGACACGACGCGCCCCGATACGGAGGCGTGACGGCGGAGGGCGCAATGGCGATTGACGCAGTCGCGGCACCAGCAACTGGCCTTGAACGACGGACCGTCCGAACGACCTGCACGCTCTGTAGCGTGGCCTGTCCCGCCGTCGTCACCGTCGAAGGGACGCGCCCGATTTCATTGGTGCCGGATTTGGCGCACCCATTGGGCGGAGCCGTCTGCGGCAAGGGCCGCGCCGCCCCGGAGATCCACGACCACCCGGACCGAGTGAACTATCCGCTGCGCCGGACCCGCCCGAAGACCGACCCTGACCCCGGTTGGGAGCGCTGCACCTGGGACGAGGCGCTGGACCTGATCGCGCGGAGGCTGCTGACCGTGCGCGCCGAGTCCGGCCCGCAATCCGTCGCGTTTGGGCGCGGCACCGGCGGCGCGACGGGCTTGCGGCCGGTCGAACTGTGGTTCTCGCGGCTGGCGAACACGTTCGGCTCGCCCAACTTCCTGACCAGCACGCACGTCTGCAACTGGGCGCGCGACGGTGCAGCGCACTACACTTTCGGCAGCGGCTCGATGCCCAAGCCGGAGTTGAAGAACAGCCGCTGCATCATCCTGTGGGGCACGAACCCGAGCGCCACCAACCTGGGCATGGCCCGCGAAGCCATTGACGCACGGGCACGGGGCGCGCGGCTGGTGGTGGTGGACCCGCGCCGCGTTGGGCTGGCGAACAAGGCCGACACGGTGCTGCAAGTGCGGCCCGGCTCGGACGGAGCGCTGGCCCTGGCGATGGTGCAGGTGCTCCTGAGCGAACGGCGGTACGACGCGGCGTTCGCGCGGGCGTGGACGAATGCGCCGCTGCTGGTCCGCGACGATACCAACCGACTGCTGACGCTGGCCGACCTCGGGCCGGCCGAGCGGGATATTGCCCTGGAGTCGGGGCACGCTGGCGCGCAGTCGCCTGATGCTGGTACAGCGGCGGGCGGGCTTGTGGCGTTGGCTGCGGACTCTGGTCGGCTGGCGGCCTACGACGTGGCAACCCGCCAGTACGCCGTGCCTGCCGATTCGCTGGCGCTCAATGGCGCGGCGGCCGTCGCGCTGGCCGACGGCAGCACGGTCCGCTGCCGCACGGTCTTCTCGCTGCTGACGGACCTTGCGGAGAGCTACCGGCCTGAGCGCGCCGCTGAGATCACCGGCGTGCCGGCCGCGCAGATCGTGGACGCGGTGCGGCTGATCGCTGAGAACCGGCCGGTGTCGCACTACGTCTTCAACGGTGTGGTGCAGCATACGAACTCGACGCAGGCGTGCCGCGCCATCGAACTGTTCTACGCGCTGCTCGGGGACTTCGACGCGGCCGGCGGCAATGTCATCCCGCCGCCGTCGCCGTTCGGGCACCTGGCCGCGAAGGCGAGCCTGCCGGCCACTGCCGACGCCGTGCGCCTGGGCCGCGATGCCCGCCCGCTCGGGCCGCCGGCGCTGAACGGCGACGTGGCAGCGTTCGACCTCTTCACGTCGGTTCTGGACGGCGACCCGTACCGCGTCCGGGCGCTGGTG
>JBBQBU010000767.1:0-2093 GCA_038318015.1 Chloroflexota bacterium
ACCGTCCAGATAGACGCACGGTCCGGGCCATACCCGACCGGCGAGCATCGTGAGCACTTCGGGGGCAACAATCATGCGGGTGAATCGCCGGCGGGCGCTAGGCACGATGGCCGGGACTGTGGGCCTGCTGGCACTTGGCGAACGCATTCAGCCAGCTCGCGCCGAGGTCGAACTGCCGTGGACGCCGATTGGTTTCACGCAGGGCGGCGTGCCGCTGGTGCTACGTCACTTCGGCGACGCGAAGAACCGCGTGCTGATTCTCGGCGGCCAGCACGGCGCGCCGGAGGCGAACACCATCCGGTTGGTCGAGGAACTCACTGAGCATCTCGTGACGACGCCCGGCGAGGTACCCGGCACCATCGGCATCGACTTCCTGGCCGTGACGAATCCTGACGGCGCGGCAGCGGGCACCCGCCAGTTCTTGAGCGGCGTCGACCCGAACCGAAACTGGGGTGGCGCGGACTGGGCCAGCGACGCCTACGACTCGAACGGCCGGTTGGTGCCGGGCCTGGGCGGTAGCGCGCCGTTCTCGGAGCAGGAGACGCGCGCCCTGGCCGACTGGATGCTCCAGAGCCGGCCGCTGCTGACCGTGAACTATCACAGCGCCGGCGGCTTCATGTTCGGCTCGCGCGCCGGGCTGGGCGGCGAACTGACCGAGCGGTACGTCGCGGCCAGCGGCTACTATGCGCCAACGCCCGGCGGCGGTTCCAGCCCATTGCCGTACCGCGCGACGGGCAGTCTGAACGTCTGGGCGCGCACGGTCGGTCTGAACACGCTCTTCATCGAGTTGACCACACCCACGTCTGTCGAATTCGACCGGAACCTCGCTGGCCTGAAAGCAGTCTTCCCCAGCCTCGCCTGAGCGCAGCATGGCCGCGCAATGTGACCGCTCAGGCGGACGGCCCGTGCGTTTGGGCTTCGCGCTCCGCTTGTAGGCGGATCGCCTCAATCTCGGCCGGCGACGCCTTCTCCGCCAGCCAACTTACCCACGCAGACGCCAGATACGCCACCGCCCCGATGGACAGCGCCACGCCCACGCCGAGCGGCGCGACGACAGCCGCAGCAATCGGCAAGGCGAACATGGCCGTGTTGCGCGGCATCGGCGTGAGGGACAGGATGGCCGTCTGGTCCCCTGGACGGAGCACGCGCGTCAGGTGAGCCACCAACAGCGTGTTCGACGCAGCCAGTGGCAGAGAGCGCGCCCATGTCAGCGCGGCTATTGCCCAGATGCTCGGCAGCATCGCAATGCCAAGCGTCAGCACCGCTGCCAGGATCATCAGCGGAGCCATCCACCGAATGCCGCCTGCATCGTCCACGAGTCTGGCCGAGGCGAACGTCGCGACTGCCGTCAGCACGCCAGCGATGCCCAGGACAAACCCGATGACCGGCGCGGGGTCGGATGACATCTCGGTGATACGGACCGGCAGGTACACGTCAACCACCGCCCGCGACCCCACCGTCAGGAAGAGGCATAGGAAGTTCCAGCGGAGGACAGGGCGCTGCCAGACCATCGCCATGACCTGCCCCGTCCGCGAAAGCACCGACGCCTTGCCCGACGTCTTGGCCGGCTCCCGCATCAGGAACGTCACCATCAAGCCGGCCGCCAATGCCATCAGCCCGTCGATCATGAACAGGCCACGCACGCCCACAACGTCGATCAAGCCCGCGCCGGCCGGCGGCCCGATGCTGGCCGCAATCGGCATGGCGGCCTGGATGACTGCGATCGCCGTCCCGACATGCTTGCGCGGCGTCACCAGCGCCTGCGTGGCGATGACGACCGAGATGTTGCCGAAGCTCAGGCCGAGCAGTAGCCGCGAGGCCAGCACCCACCAGATATCGGGCGCTAGTGCCAGCATGAAGTACGCCAGCGCTTCGATATACTGGCTCCGCACGATCACCAGCCGACGCGAGTAGCGTTCGGCCAGGACGCCCCAGAACGGCGCGAGGGGGAACGCCACGCCGGCCATCAGCGCATACAGGAAGCCGGTCCAGGCACTGACCTCGGCCGGTGAGAGCCCGATCTCGGAGAGGAAAAGCGGCGAGAACGCGTTGACGTGACCGAACGCCAGTCCCTCAAGAATGGTCGTGGTCAG
>JBBQBU010000768.1:0-2063 GCA_038318015.1 Chloroflexota bacterium
GATTTCATCGCCCGGATCGGTCGCATCCGACTTCACCACGGCAATCTCGGCGTCCAGAGCGGCCACATCGACGTCAGCCAAACGAACCGCGGCTTCGGCCAGAATGGTGAGGCCAGCCGGCGTCACGTCTGCAAAGCCGCCGCGCACGAACACAGGCGTCACCGTGCCGGCGTCATAGATGCGCACGACGCCGGGCTTCAGCACCGTCATGAAGGGCGCATGTTTCGGCAGCACGCCGAATTCGCCGTCAACGCCGGGAGCGTCGACCTGCTGGACATCGCCCGAAAACAGCTCGCGCTCGGGCGTCACCAGCGAGAAATACAGGGTGTCGGCCATTGCACCATCCTCTATGCGCGGAGCGGTCTAGCAGGCCCAGCGGGCCTGTAAAGGCGGCGAAAAAGCCTATTCCGACCGCAGCGTCACCACGGCGATTTCGGGCGGCTGGTTAAAGCGCACCGGCAGGATCGAGACCCCCACCCCGCCGGACACGTAGAGCTTCCGCCCCCGCTCCTGATAGAGCCCGCAGGGCCATCTGGCCGAGCCTTCGGAGGCGTGCAGCAGCCGGCCGACATAGGGCAGGTTCACCTGCCCGCAATGCGTGTGTCCCGCCAGTGTCAGCGCCACACGGTCAGGGGCCGCGGCAAACGGATCGGGCCAGTGCGTCAGCATGATCACCGGCTCGGGCCCGTCCACCCTGGCCAGCGTTTCCAGATAGGACGGCAGCGCCCGCGTCGATTCATAGTCCGCCAGCCCGCCGATCCAGAACGGCCCGCCCGGCCGCGCGATCCGCGCCGCGCCATTCTCCAGCACCTGGACGCCCTGCCCGGTCAGCTGCGCCTCGACGCCTGCGCCGTCATACCACCAGTCGTGATTGCCCAGAACCGACCACACGCCCAGCGGCGCCTGCAGCCGCGCCAGCGGCGTCAACCCGTTGGTGATCGTCCGCGTCTCGAATGTGGTGCGCTTGTCCGCCGGCGCATGACCGCCCACGAAATCGCCCAGCAGCACGATCACGTCCGGCTGCTCTGCGTTCATCCGCGCCACGATTCCCTTCAGCCGGTCGCGCGTCATGTGCGGGGCGCCAACATGAATGTCGGCGATCACGCCGATGCGCAGCGGCGGCCCTGCCCATGTGCGGCTCACCACCTCGACGCGGCGCACCACCAGCGTCTCCGGCTCCCACAGGAACGCCCAGATGCCCAGCGCCCACACCACGCTGAGAAAGACCGTGCTCCATCCCGCTATCAGTCCGGGCCGCCACTTGTTCTTCAGCGACAGCCACACGCCTAGGCCGATCAGCGCCGGCCAAGCCAGCGCCCCGGCCGTCGCCGCAAGCAGGATGATCTGACCCATGTAAGCCCGCGCCGTCCCTAAGCCGCCTCTACGCCGTCCGGGCCCCCGCCCCTGCCAGTGGCGCCTTAGCCTGCCGGCATCGAGAAGACGGTCGCCGTCACCACGCTGAAGCGCGACTTGTGATTGGGCATTCCTGGCTCCGACCCGCTGAGCGTCACCTGCACGCGCCGCCCATTGCTGACGCGATAGAGCGATTGCGAAATCCCGGGCGCCTGTGTCGCCGCAAGGCGCTCAAAGCCAGCCGCGACCAGCTGCTGGCCCATGGTCATCACCGTCATCGCCGCCGCCGGCCCATAGACAGACGCCGTGCAGCGATCCGGCTTTTCCTTGATGGTGACGACGCCGCGCGCAGCGACAACATCCCAGACGGTCTCGTCGCTGGCGGCGCCCGCTTCACGGCGCACGTCATTGTCGGTTGTGACCGCAAACCGCGCCCCGCCGCCGGGCACGTTCGCCAGGCGCTGGCCGCCCGACACCGCAGCAACGCACCCCTCGATCACCGCATCGCGAAACGCCTGCCCTGCAATCTCCGGCGAGATGGCTGTCGATATGGCGTCGCGCTGCGCCGACGCCATCGGCGCCAGCAGCGCACATCCCAGCATGGTCACAGCAAGCAATCGCATCGCGGCGGCTCCGTCCCTGATCCGGAATGAACCCTAGCCCCCGCCCGCAGTGCGCGCCAGCGGAGAGCTGACCAGCGGACGGCCGAA
>JBBQBU010000769.1:0-2055 GCA_038318015.1 Chloroflexota bacterium
CCGACCGAGGCTGCCGCTGAGGCACCGGCCGAGCCGGCGAAGTCGGCCGAGGAATTGGAAGAGGAGCGGTTGTGGGGCGAGGTCGAAGCGGCCTGGGGCGGCGGCGATTTCCAGAAGGTGACGGATTCGCTGGACCGTCTGCGGGAGTTGCAGCCGGAAGACTCGGCACTCATCGACGAGAAGATCAGCGCGGCCCAGTTCAACCAGGCGTCGGCGCTCGAGCAGGCCGGCGACCTGGACCGCGCGCTGTATCTCTACCAGGAGGCCCAGCGTCGGAATCCGGGCCTCGGGGAGGCGATGTTCGCCATCGAGCGCGTGCAGGCCACGCTGCAGCCACCCGCCCCGGTCGAAGCGGCCCCGCAGCCTGAACCGGCCGCTCCCGCCGAGCAGTCGTACACGGTGGCGGACGGCGACAACCTATCCGTGATTGCTGAACGGTTCTATGGCTCAGCTGACCAGTGGCCGCGCATCTTCGAGGCGAACCGCGACCAGTTGGACAACCCGGACCTGATCCAGCCAGGGCAGGTGCTCCGCATCCCGGCGTAGCCTCATTCACCGCCTCGCTTCGGCTAGCACGGCGTACCCCACGAGATATGTGGTGGGGTACGCCGTGCGTCTCGGAGACGTGGCGTCGTAGCTGGACCGCTGCGTGCTATGCGCCTTCGACCAGGATGACGCGGCCCTCGGATGTTGCCTGCCGCAGATCCTTCGGGCCGGCGTACTCCTGCGAGTAGTACCACGCCTTCGCCTGCTCGAAGCTCGGGAACTCGATGACGACCAGCCGGCCGGCCGGCGGCGCGCCTTCCAGCCCCTCAGAGCGGCCGCCGCGCACGCGGAACGCCCCGCCGTACGCCTGGATCGTCGCCAGCACCTGCGCGCGATACTCCTCGTAGCGGACAGGATCGGTGACGTTCACTTCGGCGATGATGTAGCCCGGCATCTCGGTGCTCCTCGGTCAGCATAGGCGTGTCGCCGGCATCGTACATGGTGGGGGCATCGGCTGGTCGGTGCGGCACATTCGCGGGTGGGGACAGGCCCACGGAAGCCGGTATCGTACTCACGGGCGGCGCTGATGCCGCAGGGGGCTGAGCATGGCAACGTATGTGGTGGTACATGGAGCCTGGGGCGGCGCGTGGTCGTGGAACAGGATTGTCCTGCCGATGCTGCGCGCGGTGGACAAGGCACCCGACAGCCCGCAGGCGAAGCGCGCCGCTGCGATCAAGGCCGATCAGACCTGGCAGTACGTCGAGCTACAGACCGGCCACAACTTGCATTACAGCGCGCCGCAGGAGACGGTAGACATCCTGATCGGCCTAGCCTAGTCTGCTGGTTGGCGAGGGAGACTCTGTGATGGCAACGACTAGAGATCAGTTGCGGGGCATGGTGGATGCCCTACCAGATGACCGGCTTGACGAGGCCCGTCGTCTGCTCTCGCTTGCAGCCATTCCGGACGACGATGAGCCGACTACGACGGAGGAGCAGGAGGCAATTCGTTTGGGGCGGGAGGAGTACCGGCGCGGCGAGACGATCCCGCACGATCAGGCGATGCGAGAGATTGGATTGTGAGTCGTCGGCTGGACTGGCGGCGTCGGGCACTCGCAGACCTTGCAGATATAGTCAGGCGCGACGTCCGAACAGCTGGGCGTGTTCGCGACGCCGTTACCCAGTACGCCGAAGATGATCTGGGGGACGTGCGGAAGTTGATGGGTAGCGGTGATGAGTATCGGCTGCGTATCGGGGACTGGCGTGTCATCTTCACGCTTGAAGACGGGGACCGGAATATGGTCATCGTGCGCGTGGTGAATCGGCGTGACGCCTACCGGTGAGCCGCCGAAGTTTCTCGTGCCGATTTGGCACAACTAGCCCGAACCGCTGTCGTCTGAGCTGCCGTCGCGTGCTACAACCACGCCTGTTATGAGCAGGCAGACCGTCGTCGTGAAGGCCGGCAGCAGCAACCTGTTGGCGGGGACCGCCGCCCTGGACCGCCCCAATATTGAGCGGCTCCTGAACGACATGGTTGACGCGCATCAGGCCGGCCACCGCGTCATCTTCGTG
>JBBQBU010000770.1:0-2045 GCA_038318015.1 Chloroflexota bacterium
GAGATCCACGCGATGGACAATTTCAGCGACCGTACGACGTTCGAGATTCATGTCTACGGCAAGGATCTCGTGGGGCTGCCGCGCTGCCAGTACAACCTGGACACCAACCAGGTGCAGGGCTTCAAGAGCAACACGTTCGACAACTGCTAACGAAGGGCTGCATCGTCTTTCATGCTTGAGATTGCCGCCGTCACCCTGCGCCACCTGTTCAAGATCGGCTCGACGTTCGCGCTGCTGGACGTACGCGACCACGGCGAGTACAACGCCGCGCACATCCCCGGCGCGTCGTCGTTGCCGCGCCGGCTCCTGGAGCATCGTGTTCGGCAGTTGGTGCCGGGGCTGCGGACCCAGGTGATCGTGTGTGATGACGACGGCCGACGGGTTCGGCTGGCCGCGCGGACGCTGGAGCGGCTCGGATACACGCGGGTGGCGGTGCTGGACGGCGGCGTCAACGGCTGGGCCAGCGACGGCTTTCCGACCGAGTGGGGTATGAACGTGCCGAGTAAGGCGTTCGGGGAGCGCGTCGAGGTCCGCGACCACGTGCCGTCGATTGAGGCGCGCGAGCTTGCCGCCTGGATCGCACGGGGCGACGACCTGGTGATCCTCGACACGCGCACGCCGGAGGAGTTCGGGCGCTTTTGCATCCCTGGTGGGCGCAGCGTGCCGAACGGCGAGCTGCCGTACCGCATCGGCGAGATCGTGCGGGAGCGGCCGAATGCGAGGATCGTGGTCAACTGCGCCGGCCGCACCCGCAGCATCATCGGCACGCGGGCGCTCCAGCGGATGGGCTTCCAAAACGTCGTCGGGCTGAAGAACGGCACCAGCGGCTGGGTGCTGGCCGGCCTGAAGCTCGAAGCGGGGGCCGGCAAGGAGGCCGACCGCATGACCCTGCCCGAGCCGTCCGACGCCACCCGCGCCGAGGCCGAGACGTACGCACGCCGCGTCATGGCCGAAGACGGCGTGGTCAGCATCACGGTAGACCTTCTGGCACAGCGCCTGTCATCCGACGACGAGGGCACGTCGCTGTACTTCATAGATGTCCGCACGCGCGCCGAGTTCGAGGCCGGACACATCCCCGGCTGCTGGTGGTTCCCCGGCGGCCAGATCGTCCAGCGGAGTGACGATGTACTCGGAGTGCGGAACGGCGTGGTGATGCTGGTCTGCGATGGCATCGCGCGGGCGGGGGCTACAGCGTCATGGCTGAAGCAGCTTGGCTTCCCGCACGTCTCGGTGGTAGACGGCGGCACGGCGGCCTGGACCGCCAGCGGCCGCGAACTGGCGGCCGGTAGCGCCGACGACGTGCCGGCCGGCCTTTCGGAGGCACAGGCGCGTGTCCGCACGCTGGATGCCGCCGAGCTTGCGGCGCTACTGGCGACGCCGGGGCCGCCGCTAACGCTGCACGTCGGCACCAGCCGCGAGTTTGCAGCCGGTCATGTGCCCGGCTCTCAGTGGGTGTCGCGCGGGTGGCTGGAGGCGCGCGTCGATGAGTTGGCCCCGGACTGGACCGAGCCAATCGTGGTGACGGACCCGGCCGGTGCGGACTCGCTACTAGCCGCCGCGACGCTGCTGGACCTGGGCTACCACGACGTGTCGGCGCTGGAAGGTGGCACGCGCTCCTGGGCCACTGCTGGCCGCCCGGAAGAGCGTGGCCTGACCGGCGTCATGGATCCGCCGGTGGACGTGGTGCCAGCCGGCCCGGAACGCAGCTACGCCGACATGATCCAGTACCTGCGCTGGGAAGAGGCGCTGGCCCACAACCGCGCCCACTGACTCCGCTTTGCTCATGTCTGCCTGGCACCAAGCACCGCGACGATTCGCGTAGAATTCGCGAAGACTTGTCCTGTGGAGTGCTTGCCATGAGTGGGGCGACAAGGCGATCTGAACGTCGCAAAGAAGCAAGGCAAGAGCTATAGATCTTCAGAAAACCTTCTGGAAAGTGAGTGAGCATCGCTGGCAGACTGGGGGCTACAAAACACACCCAGGAGCCAACGATGCTCGCAGTCAGCATACGGATCACGACGGAGACCCGCAAGGCGTTGGAGGAC
>JBBQBU010000771.1:0-2043 GCA_038318015.1 Chloroflexota bacterium
CGCAATCTGGTGCGCGCCGTACGCCGCCGCCAGCGGGTCCAGGCCCAGTGGCACGGCCACGCGCTCGCGCAGCGCGGCATGGGCCGCCGCGCCGTCAATCTGCAGCGCCCCGCCCAGCAGGTGCGTCTGGTTCAGATAGCCCAGCACGAGGTTCGCATCAGTCAGGGTCGGCTGCTCGTTGCCCAGGCCGTAACAGACTGGACCGGGCATCGCGCCGGCGCTCTCCGGCCCGACGCGCAAGCCGCCGCCGGTGTCCACCCGCACCAGACTGCCGCCGCCCGCCCCGACCTCCGCAATGTCCAGGGCCGGCACGCGCAACGTGTGACCGCCGCCCTTGAACATCCGGCTGCCGACGCTGATGCCCGCCCCGACCTCGTACTCGGCCACCTGGAACGGGTGTCCATCCTCGACAATCGAGGCCTTGGCCGTGGTGCCGCCCATATCCACGGTAATCAGGTTCGGCGCGTCGCACTGGCGGGACAGCCGCACGGCCGCCACCACGCCGCCGGCCGGGCCGGATTCCACCACCTGGACCGGCCGCTTGCGGGCGGTGCTGGCGCGAATCACGCCGCCGTTCGATTGCATCATCAGCAGCGGTGCCTGCACGCCCGCCCCAGCCAGCCCCGCTTCAAGCTCGCCGAGGTAGCGGTCGGCAATCGGCCCGACATACGCATTGACGACCGTCGTTGAGGTGCGCTCGTACTCGCCAATCTCCGGCAAGACCTCGTGCGACAACGACAGGAACAGATGCGGCGCACGTTTGGCGATCATCTCGCCGATGCGGCGCTCATGCTCGCCATTGGCGTAGGCGTGGATCAGTACCACCGCCACCGCCTCGATATCCTCGGTCAGGAGCGCCTCAACCACCCGCTCGGCCTCGTCCTGGTCGAGCGGCTCGACCACCGCGCCGGCAACGTCAAGGCGCTCCGGCACTTCGCGGCGCAAGCGGCGCGGCACCAGCGGCCGGGGCTTGTCCCACCCCAGGTCGTACAGCCGGCCGACTCGTAGCCGCCGAATCTCCAGGATGTCGCGGAAACCTCTGGTGGTGATGAGGGCTGTCCGCGCGCCGCGATACTCCAGGATGGCGTTCGTCGCAGCGGTGGTGCCGTGGACGACGGCCAGCGCGTCTACGGGCGCGAGGCCGGCCTGCTGCTGGAGGTCTTGAAGCCCCCGCACCAGCGCGCCAATCACCTGATCTGGCGCAGACGAGACTTTAAGGGTGCTGACACGCCCGTCCTCGTCCATGACGACGAGGTCGCTAAACGTGCCGCCAATATCAATGCCCACACGGTAGCGCATACGGAGAACGAGCCCTCCTGGTCGGGGTTGCCCTGACTGCGCGGCCCTCGCAGGCGGGCCGGCGACAGGATAGCCGGTTTGCCCGCAACGTAGTAGTTCACATCAGCCGGCAACGAACATCGGGCGGCGATGGTCACGTCTCGTGGAGCGAACCGCGAAATTCCGGTGATGGCCTAGCGTTTCGGCGCCCGAACGGCACAGCGTTGCCGCAGCGCGAAAACTGACGGTGCGGGGGGAATGACATTTCGTGGCCCGTCGGGCCGCGAAATGTCGGCGTAGCCGCGACCCGACGATGCCGCGAACAGCGCCCAATCTTCCCCCTTTTGTCAATTGACGCTTACGAAATCACATGCTAACATATGTGGGTATGGACGCTCAGCTTCGCGCTCTTGCAGAACCGCGCCGTCGCGACATTCTCCGCCTTGTCTGGGGCCGCGAATTGTCCGCCGGTGCAGTCGCCTCCCACTTCGCCGTCACCCGGCCGGCCATCTCGCAGCACCTCGCCGTCCTCAAAGAGGCCGGCCTGATTGCCGAGCGGCGCGAGGGCACCCGGCGGCTGTATCAGGCGCGCCCAGAGGAGTTGTCGGCGGTGCTGGCCTACCTCCAGGAGTTCTGGACGGATCAGCTGGCGGTGCTGAAGGAGCTGACTGAAGCTGAAGCACGTGAGGAGCACGCACATGACGAGTAGCAACAGCGCGCCGCCCGCCACGTCCCGCGCAACTGGTCCCGCTGTGGACATCACGG
>JBBQBU010000772.1:0-2030 GCA_038318015.1 Chloroflexota bacterium
AGCATTTCTCGCGTGTCGCCTCTCGGCAGGCTACTGCCTGCGCTTCGGGGCACCGCGTCGCGCCCGGAGCCGTGCCAGGAACTCCTGAGCTGTCAGCGCTGCGGCGCGCAAACGCTGGCCGCCGATGACCTCGTAGCGCGCTCGGAGAGCCTTCGCCTCCTGGCGGAACTGGCGGGCTTCCTGCAATCGCGTCTCGCTCTCTTTGAGCAACCGCTCAATCTCGCTTTGGAGCGCGAAGATATCGTCGTCGCGCTGCATCGCTTCCTGCCAGGCCGCCGCGACTTCCCGGCCGTCGACTTCAGCGCCACCACGGGTCGACGGCACAAGCTGCGAACTCATCAGCCCGGTGATCGCGTCAAGCTCGCGGAGCCGCGCGACGGCCATCGCCGTGATGAGCGGCACCGTCGTCGGGAGGGGCGTCTGCGCGGTCTGGGCATCTCCCGGCATCTCGCGCAGCGCCGGTACGCGGATGCCCGCCGACGATGCCACCGGCAACTGCGCCTGCACCTGTCGTTCGCGCTCACCGCCGGCACGCACGAACAGCAACATCACCGTTCCATCGTCCAAGTCTGCACCAGACGACTCGCCGCCCGTCCAGCCAGCCGCAAGCACGCCGGCACAGTCGACGCTATACACCGCAAATCCACGCCCGGCTAGCGTCCGCGCCGCCGCCAAAATACCGTGCAGGCCGTCCGCCCCCAGACGTTCAGCGTCAAGGTCCACCCGCACAACCGGGTCGACAGCAGCCTGTAGCGAGAGCGCCGCTCCCACCAGGACCGTCGCGGCGTCAACGCGGGCAGCGATACGCAGCACATCCAACTGGGAGACGCCGAATGCGCGCAGGCGTTCGTCTAGGCCGAGGCCTGCCGGCGGTTCCGCGTCTGGATTACGAACTGCAATGGCCTCGGCGCGCACCGTCACCTGCGCTGTTAGGCCGTTCCGCCGAAGATTGCGCTCCAGCAGGTCACGCTGCTCAGGACGGTCCTCAAAGGCGTAAATCACCCCCGTGCCGCCAACCCCGGCCAGTTGCCGACCGCATCCCACAGTTGTCAGTCCGAAGCCTGCCCCCACATCCACGATGCAGTCAGCCGGCCGCAGCAGCCCGCCAAGGAGCGCCTCCCGCGCCGCCGCCATTGCCGCACCATAGAACAGGCGACTACCAGCGTCGTCGCCCAGGTCCACGTCGAGCGGGCCGGCGTCGGTCACGACGGTGCGGATGTCAGGCGCACCAACTGGGTGCACCGCCGCCCGTATGCGCTGGAGGAAATGACTGTAGAGCGTCCGAAGTTCGGCGTCGTCGGCCATCAGCGGCAGGACGGCGTGCAGGCTGGTGAGATCAACCGCCGCTGTGGCCTGCCGACCGTGGGACACACCAGTCACTCGGCGGTGCCCCCGTCGTCGCCCAGCAGTTCCGCGCGCTCGGCCAGCATCGATGCGTGCGCCTGGGTGGTGGCGGATTGCTCCACCCGCGCGGCGGCCTCAATGACCCGCTCACGCCAGTCCGGCGGGACCGGCCGCATCACTCGCGCCGGCACACCCGCAACGATCGTCCAGGGAGCCACGTCGCGCGTCACGACGGCACCGGCCGCCACCAGCGCCCCTTCCCCGATCTCGATGCCGGGCAGCAACGTCGCGCCAGCGCCCACGGCGGCGTAACGCCGAATCGACGGCCCACTGACCGACGTGGGGGTCGAAATACCGAAGCGACGTAGGTACACGTCATTGTCGTTCGTCGTGACGACCTGCATGCCGATGAAAACGTGCTCCTCAATCCGCATGTCGCCCACGAGGTGCGCCTGATCCTGCACGCGCGTGAAGTCGCCGACGGCGCAGTTGTACAGCATCATCACGCCGCGCCCGATGATGGCCCGGTTCCCAACCGAGCAGCCCTCGCGGATTGACGCAAGATCACCGATCAACACTTGCTGCCCGAGCTGTACATTGGTGTAGAGCACGCTGTTCGCACCGATGATGGAGCCGGACCCGATGGTCACGGTGCCGAATGCACTCTGAATCGGGCGCGTGGTGCT
>JBBQBU010000773.1:0-2029 GCA_038318015.1 Chloroflexota bacterium
AGCCCTGACGCGGCCGGACCATTCGTGTAGTTCAGCGGGGTGTTGCCGCCCTGCCCACTGCACAGTATTGGTGCAGACTGACCGCGAGATCCAGGATTCGGAGACCTTCGTGGCGGACGTCACCGTTTGCCGGCGGTACACTATCGTCAGGTATGCCAAAGTCGCCTTCTGAGCAGCCCGTCCTCTTCGAGCCGCCACCGCCTGAGGGCCAGCCGCTCGCTGCCCGCATGCGCCCGCAGTCGCTGGACGATGTGATCGGCCAGCGGTCACTGCTCGCCCCGCGACAGCCATTGCGGCGCGCCGTCGAGTCTGGTCGGGCCGGCTCGCTGGTGTTGTGGGGGCCGCCTGGGTCGGGCAAGACGACCCTCGCTCGTCTGATTGCTGCAGCCGCCGGCGCTGGCGTCGAGCAACTGAGCGCCGTGACCGATGGCGTGGCCGATCTCAAACAGGCCATCAGCCGTGCTCGCGTCCGCCCGTCGCCCACCATCCTGATCGTCGATGAGATTCACCGCTGGTCGCGGTCGCAGCAGGCGGCGCTGCTGCCGCACGTCGAAGACGGACTGGTCAGCCTGATTGGCGTCACCAGCGAGAACCCGTACTTCGACATCATTGCCCCGTTGCGCTCGCGACTCCGCATCTTCCACCTGCAGCCACTGGAGCATGACGATCTGCTGGCGATCCTCCGTCGCGCGATGACTGACGATGAGCGCGGACTGGGTGGCCTGGGCCTGACCGTGGCCGACGATGCCCTGGAACTCCTCGCGACGCTGGCGGCCGGCGACGCGCGGTCGGCCCTGAACGCCCTGGAAGCTGCCGCCGAGGCCACACGCAGCGCAGGGCAGGCCGTCGTCGAGGAACAGATGGTCGTGGACGCGATGCAGACGCGGCAGGTGCGCTACGACCGGCAGGCCGACGACCACTACCAGACCATTTCGGCGTTTATCAAATCAGTTCGCGGCTCGGACCCGGATGCCGCCGTGTTCTGGCTGGCGAAGATGGTGGTAGCCGGCGAAGATCCGCGCTTCATCGCCCGGCGGCTGGTTATCCTGGCCTCGGAGGATATTGGCAACGCGGACCCCATCGCCCTGGTGGTCGCGCAGGCAGCCGCCCAGTCTGCCGAACTTGTTGGCTGGCCCGAGGCGGAACTGACCCTGAGTCAGGCCACGCTATACCTCGCCATGGCTCCAAAGTCGAACGCAGCGCTCAAGGCGATCAACGCCGCCAAAGCAGCCATCGCGGCCGGCGCGTCCACCGAAGTGCCGCTGCACCTGCGGAACGCGTCATTCGGCGGGGCGCGCGGCCTGGGCTACGGTCGCGGCTACATCTACCCCCACGATCATCCGCACCATTGGGCGGCACAACAGTACCTCCCGGACGGTGTGGACGGCCCGTTCTACCGGCCGTCTGACCAGGGCTACGAGCAGAAGCACCAGGCGCGACTCGACGCCCGCCGCATCGTCCCGGACCTGGGCGGGCAATCCGACCTTGCCGACGCGCCAGCCGTCCGGGCAGACGCGCCAACCGCCGCAACGACAGCGGGCATGACCGAGGCCACGCCCGCACCGCCGCCTGCCCCGGGCGGCGACGAGGGCGAGTGACAACTCCCCCGCACTGAATCAACGACCCGTTGCGGTGCCGCCGTTGTCAGGACTCCAGCAACTGCACCAGCGCCGACAGCACCGTCTCGACCGGCAGATCGGTCAATGGCTCGGCCCGGAGTGCGTGGACGCGCGGACCAAGCGGCCGCCACCACACCGGGTCGGTCGGGCCGAACAGCGCAAGTGTCGGGAGGCCAAGTTGCCCGGCCAGGTGGGCAAGTCCGGAATCGTTGCCGAGGTACGCCCGCGCGCGCAGCAGCACCGCTGCCACGACCAGGAGGGGTAGATCGGCCAAGACCGGGACAGGCCGGGCTGTCAGGTGGCTGAGCCGCTGAATGGCTGCAGCGTCGGCCGGCCCGGCCAGGACGACCGTCGGCAGGCCGAGGCGCAGACGCACGGCTTCGATAGTGGCGGCAAACTGCTCGGCGGGC
>JBBQBU010000774.1:0-2021 GCA_038318015.1 Chloroflexota bacterium
ACGGTATGGCGCGGTAGGACGCTCGCCGCGTCGGTGGCGAAGGCACGGCGCAGCGCGTGCGGCGTATACGGCGGCACCTCGGCGGTCGTGCAGGCGCCCCGGAGCGTCGCCAGGATATCCTCGTACGACCAGCGGCCACGCGCCGAGTTGCGCCAGACTGGCCCCGCCACCCCGAGGCGCACGCGGACGCCCCAGCGCCTGACGGCGGCGTGGTAGTTGAACGCAGCGGCGTACTCACGCAGGGCATCGGCCGCGACACGCCCCAACTCGATCTCGCGCGGCTCGGCCTTGCCCTTCTCGTGCAGGAAGATGCGGAGACGGCCGTTCGGCATCTCGATACAGTCAGCGCCAGCCAGCGCACGCAGCGCGTTGACCCGCGTCCCAGTCTGAGCCAGGATCAAGAAGAAGGCGCGGTTGCGGAGACCCAGGTAGCCCGGCGCGCGACCGACAGCATCGAGAACATCGCTGATCTGGCTCGCCGTCGGTGCGCGTCCACCGCGCCGTCGGGGTGCGCCGCCAGTCAGGCGATAGCCCGCGCCGACCCGCTCCGCCACCGACCGGAGTGCGCGGTCCAGATACTGGTGCGGATCCTCACCCAGCAGACGGACCAGTTCCGGACGCATCAAGGTGACGAATGAACGGATGGCTGATCGCCGCTGGGCGAGGGTCCACCGCGACAACTGCGTGCCGAGCGTTGGCGCGGTGTCGTCCACGAGCACCCGCCCCAGCAGGCGTTCATCCCGCATGAGGTCGGCGCAGGTCGCCGAGACCCCGGCTAGGCGCTCCGCGACCAGCAGCATCGACCGCAACTGGTATCCGTAGGCGAGTTGTCCCTTACGGGCGCGGCCGTGTGCCGCCAGCCGCCGCAGGAACGCCATCATCAGCGGGTCATCAGCCGGTGGTGCAGATGGTCGTTTCGGTGCAAGGCAGCTCCGAGAACGAGGCTCACGTACTGGTGCTGCATCGAGTCCTGGCAGCGTGAGTTGAATCTCTCTCGACTCACCAACTGCCAATGCTTCAACGGACCGCAGATCATGACCAGCCAACCGCAGATCACGGCTTAGTAGTAGTCCTTGGTCCCGTCCTGGATCGGTGCTGAACTGGACCGACCCGCCGGGGCCTTGCTCAACGCCTCTCGCGGACATCGTTCAGCACCCATTCGACAGCGGTGACGCACGGAGCGCAGCGAATGCGCCGGCCGATGACGAGCGGATCGCCGCAACTGACGCACGTGCCCTCCGGTGCGTACTTCGCTTCGGGCCGTGCGAGCAGGACTAGGATCGCGCCGGTCGGGGGCACCTGCGGGCGCATTGCCGCTATGCGCCACGCGACCTCGTCGTCCGGGCCGAGCAGCCGAATCAAGTCGGCCTTGTGCTCGACCATCGCCGCGCGCAGTTCGGGCGTCACGGCGACCTGCGGACGGAAGCGCAGCCGGTCGCCCTCGGCTGTGAGTTCGATGCCGCGCCGATGGAGTTCAGCCAGGATGTCGGGTGCGCTCATCTCAGACCTCCCCCCAGTCGTCCGAAACTGCATCACCCACCCCAACCGACACAGCGGCGGCGCAACCGTCCGCACCGTCCGCCTCACCTGTACAACCGTCCGCCCGACCGTCCGCTGGTGGCATCCAACCGTCCGCTTCCGGGGTCGAACCGTCCGCCGACGGTGCCCGACCGTCCGCCCCATCATCCCGATCCCTATCCTGAGCGGTGTCGTCGGCGGACGGAGCGGACGCTGCGGACGGTTGGTTCCCCCCGTCTGGCGGCGGCGGGGGTGCATCGGTATGTTCCAGCCGTATCAGCCGCGACCGCTTCTTGCCCTCCTTCAGGTCGAAGGTTATGGCGACGCCGATGGCGCGGAGGGCGGGTGCAAGCCCGCGCAGCAGGCCGGAGAGGCCACGCGCGCTCTTTGGCCAGTCCTTCTGCCACGCCGCGTTTTCACCGCCCTGTGCCGCCAGCCGCGCGAGCAGATCGGTCGACGTGCCCTGCCACGGTGCGCGGCCCAGGTCGTCGGTGATGAACGCG
>JBBQBU010000775.1:0-2018 GCA_038318015.1 Chloroflexota bacterium
CCAGACGCGCATCCTCGACGCCGGCCTGACGACCACAGCGATTCTAGACGACTGGGAGTCGTCATCCCTGGAGAAGCTCGGCGGGCTGTCGCTCCAGCGGCTGTCTGAGATGACATTCAGCGCCTTTCGGCCGGACGGCATGAGCATTGAGGCGAACCAGCGCGAGACCATGCGCGGCATCTACCGGCGCGCCCGCAGCTTCGCCGAGAACCCGACGGGCTGGCTGGTGCTGCTCGGACCGCCCGGCACCGGCAAGACGCACCTTGCCGCCGCGATTGCGAACGACCGCCGCGCTGCCGGCAATATGGCCTACTTCATTACCGCCCCGGACTTGCTCGACTATTTGCGCGCGGCCTACGCGCCGGACAGTAAGGCGAGTTACGACAAAGTGTTCGACGCCGTGCGGACTGCCCCGATGCTGGTGCTGGACGACCTGGGGGCGCACAGCAGCACGCCCTGGGCGGCTGAGAAGCTGTTTCAGTTGCTGAACTACCGGTACAACGCCGCCCTGCCGACTGTCATTACCAGCAATCTGGCGCTGAAGGATCAAGACCCGCGCATCGAGTCGCGGATGCTCGACCCGCGCCTCTGTGATGTGCAGGAGATTCAGTCGCCACCGTATCGCCTGAACTCCGAGGAGTTGCACCCGCGCCCGATCCAGCCTCGGGGCCGTCCGCCAAGCCGCCAGGTTCGCGGCCGGTAGCCCAGGCAACGCGTGCCTCAGCACAACATTTCGCTGTCCGCCCACCGCGCGGAGTACCATCTGTCCTTCAAGCGCCGGGGTCGCGATGTCGCATGGTTACGATTGATCCGATCGACCTGGAAATGGTCATCCGTATGCTGCTGGCGTTCGCTCTCGGGGCGCTGCTCGGGTTTGAGCGCCAACGAGCCGGCCGGCCTGCTGGCGTGCGCACCTTCATGATGGTGACGGCCGGCTCGGCAGCATTTACGCTGGTGTCCATCTTCGGCTTCGATGAGGCCGGCACCGTGCGCGACCCAGCCCGTGTGGCAGCGCAGATTGTGACGGGCATCGGGTTCCTGGGTGCTGGCACCATCTGGCGCACTCCCTCCACGGTGCGCGGCCTGACGACGGCTGCCACCATCTGGTTCGCGGCGGCCGTCGGCATGATGGTCGGGTCGGGCCTGTATTTGGTGTCGATCACGACGGCCGTCCTGGGGTTCATCTGCCTGCAGTGGCTGCGTTCGCCGGCGCTGCGCGACGAGACATCCAGCACCAGTGAGGGAATCGACGCATGACCGGCGCCCCACGACCATGACAACCGTGCACGTGCGACCCGACGTGGCGGCGGCAGTCGCCGAAGGCCGGCCGGTCGTGGGCCTTGAATCAACGCTGATCTCGCACGGGCTGCCCCGGCCGCAGAACCTCGAAGTCGCGGCCCGCCTCGAAGCTGTGGTGCGCGCGGGTGGGGCCACTCCGGCAACAGTCGGCATCATCAAGGGCCGGCCGATTGTCGGCCTGGACGCGGACGAATTGACGGCGCTGGCGAACGCGGACGGGGTGCGAAAGTGTGGCCGGCGGGACATCGCCATCGCCGTGGCACGCGGCGAGAACGGCGCGACTACCGTTGCTGGCACGCTGGCGCTGCTCAGGCTGGCCGGCGTGCAGGTGCTGGCGACCGGCGGGATCGGCGGGGTGCACCGAGGGGCCGAATTGACCTTTGATATCTCGGCTGATCTGGTGGAGTTGGCGCAGTCTCGGGCCATCATCGTCTGTGCCGGGGCGAAGGCGCTCCTGGATCTGCCGCGCACCGTTGAGGTGCTGGAGACGGCCGGCGTGCCGATCCTGGGCTGGCGCACCGACGAGTTGCCGGCGTTCTACTCGTCGGCCAGCGGTCTACCGGTCACGGCGCGCGTGGAGACAGCCGATGATGCGGCGCGGATCGCGGCGGTTGGCTGGGCGCTCGGGCTGAATCGGGGCATCCTCGTCGGTGTGCCGCCGCCGGCCGGGCAGACGCTGGAAAGCGGGCGTATTGAAGCCGCTGTGTCTGTCGCGCTGG
>JBBQBU010000776.1:0-2014 GCA_038318015.1 Chloroflexota bacterium
GATTGGCGAGCGCATCGCAGATTTCATCAAGGCCGGCAAGTAGCCCGTCACTGCGGGTGGCATACTGACGGCTCCCTCGGAACATGGCGGCGGGCTGGTACCTGCCTGAACGACGCGGCCCCGGCGCATCTCTGTACGCCGGGGCCGTTCATGTCTCACGAGGTGCGTCGGGGGCAGGCTCCTGCTGCTACCGCTGGATGTCCCCGAAGGTCGCTTCGCAGAGCCGGCCACTCGTCGAGTAGACCATCATGCCGACACGACCGGAGCGTGGCGCGGTGTCGACGGCCTGCAACGCCGGCTCGTCATTCAGCAGAATCGTGATCTGCGGCCCGCTCGTCACGATCCTTAGGCGCACCGCCTCGCCCGCCGTCGCAACGGTTGACGGCCGCACTGCACGAATCGGGATGTCAAGGCCTTCGACACGCTGATAGAGCCAGACGCCGCCGCCGGCTGCTCCTGGATTCGGCAACCCGTCCGGGATGTAGATCGCCATCAGCAGGTTCTCGTCGTCCTGCGCGCGGAACACGAGCGTAGCCTGACAGGTGCTGGTGCTGACCAGGGCCGAGAAATCGATGTCGTCCACCGCCTCGGGAAAGAGGACAACGCTCGCGCCGGTCTCAGTGCGGCCAGCGACACGGGCCTGTTCGTCAAGCATCCAGCGCCCGGACGGATCGCCAACCACCCGCCAGGTCGCCGGCAAGCGCGTTGAGCCGCCGGTTGCGGCAGCCGGCGGTGTCGAGGCTGGTCGCACGGTCGGTACAGCAGCCGGCGTGGCCGGTACCGTGACGCCCAGCGGCGAGGATGCCGGCTGCGCCACGAGGGCGGCACCAGCGGGCTGCGTTGGGGCGGCTGCCGCTGCGGTGCCGGAACCAGAGCCGCTCCCCTGCGCGGCGGGCGGCACGGCCGGCGTCGAGACGACCAGCGGAATTGACGAGCCCGCGCGGGTAGGCCCGGCCGATACAGCGCCACTACCGGCGGCGCTGCTGCTGGCACCGGCGGCGCTGCTGCTGGCACCGGCGGACGCGGCCGGCGACGCGCCGGTCACAGTGCTTCCTGATGCACCTGCCCCAATCCCTGTGACCGGACTGCCGGCGACGCCAGCAGCGGTGCCACCGCCCGCGGCAGCAGCGCCACTACCGGCGGCAGCCGTTGGCGAGGCGTCGGCCCCGGTGTTGCGTGAGGGAGCCGCGATCGGTCGGGTCGCGTCGCCGCGCACCATCAGCGCCAGTGCGCCGAGCACCCCCAGAGCCACAAAGATTGCCAGGACCGTCAACAGCCGGCGACGTGCGGGATTCGTTGCAGATGTCTCGGCCACGCTGGCGGCAACCGGAGGCGGTGCAGACTCGGCGGGGCGAGCTAGAGCCAGCGGTACGGCGAGGTCATCCACGAACGATGTGGCCGTCGGGTAGCGTTCGGTTGCCGGCCCGGTCAACTCGCGGAGTAGTGCCCGCTCGACGGGCGGCACCAGCAACGGGCTACTGCCCAACTGAGCCGGCGGCAGCGGCTCGTCAATGTCTGTGCCGTCCACGTCCATCGTGCGGCCGGTCAGCATCTCGAAGGCGATCAGCGCCAGGCCGCGTCGGTCACCTTGTTGTGCCCGCACCGTCTCGTCGGCCACAGACGGTGTGCGACGGCCCGGTTCGCCGACCGGCGTGCCAGCGGGCGCACCAAATGGTCGCGTGGACAAGCCCAGGCCCGCCAGAATCGGCGTACCATCTGGCATGACGAGGACGGTCGAGGGGCGCACATCACCATGCACAATGCCCTGCGCGTGCGCGGCATCCAGCGCAGCCGCAATTTGCTGCACCACCCGGACCACCTCGCTGAGCGGCCACGGCGCACCCAGCCGTTCGGCCAGCGGCTCCGCTTCGATCAACTCGGTCACGATGAACGGCACGCCGAGGTGCTCGCCGTGATCCAGCACCGTCAGGACGTTGGGGTTGCGAAACTCAGAAATCAGCGAGATCTGGCGTTGATACTGGCGCTGCAACGCCACATCGTCGCGGTCAATGGA
>JBBQBU010000777.1:0-2002 GCA_038318015.1 Chloroflexota bacterium
TGGAGCAATGGGCAAACGGAAGGCCAGGTCAACCGACTCAAGGCGCTCAAGCGGCAGATGTATGGCCGCGCCAAACTCGACCTGCTCCGCAAACGCTTCCTCTACGCCGCCTGACAGGTGCACCGAAAGTGAGACAGAGCCGTGAAAAGGCCCTGGGGCCGGGGGTGAGGGCGTTGGCAGGCGGGCGGCGCGGCGGTCAGGCGGGCGGCGACCACTCCCCGCTGAAGACCTCGGTGGCCGAGCCGGTCATGTAGACGTGGTTGTCGGACTCGCGCCATTCGAGGGTAAGGTCGCCGCCGGGCAGGTGCGCCAGGATCTTGCGGTCGGTGAGGCCGGACAGCACGCCAGCAACGGCGACCGCGCTCGCGCCGGTGCCGCAGGCCAGCGTGACACCGCTGCCGCGTTCCCAGGTCCGCATCGTCACCTCACCACGGTTGTGCACCTGCACCCAATGGGCGTTGATGCGGCGCGGGAACGCCGCATGATGCTCCACTTCAGGGCCGATGTCCGGCAGGTCGACGGCGGCCACGTCGTCCACAAACATGACGGCGTGCGGGTTGCCCATCGAGACAAAGACCGCGTCGTAGACCTTTTCGGAGCCGACCAGCGCCAGCCGATACACGTGGGCGCACGGCGTGCCTTGCACCCGGGATTCGTCCACCGGCACATCCGCCAGTGTCAGGATCGGCTCTTCCATGTCCACAGTCGCAAGCTGCACGAGGTCGCCGTCCAGCGTCAGGCTGATCGGCAGGATGCCACGCTGCGTCTCGACGCGCAGCGGGTTGGCGCGCGACAGGTCGTGCTCATAGGCGTACTTGGCGACGCAGCGGATGCCGTTGCCGCACATCTCGCCCTCGCTGCCGTCCGCGTTGAACATCTGCATCCGTACGTCGGCGGTCTTCGAGGGCAGAATCAGGATCAGGCCGTCGCCGCCGATGCCGAAGTGGCGATCTGCGACCAGTTCCGCGACCTTCGACGGGTTCTCGACCTGCTCGGCAAAGCCATTCACGTAGACGTAGTCGTTGCCGATGCCGTGCATCTTGGTGAACTTCACAGAGGTACCCCTCGCAGCGAGTCGCGCGGGCCGTGGGCCTGCCCCGAAAGTGTAATCCGACACTGTCCCCGGTGTCCCACCCAAGCGCGGCCCGGCACCGTCTCAGAAGCCGGCCGCCGTGCCCCCGCCCACGAAGGTCGGCCACGCACCGCAGCCATCTACGACCGTCAAGGGGACCGTCGTTGGCTGCCCGGCCGCCGCGCGCTTCACGGCAAAATCGACCTGAATGGTGTTTGCTGGCGCGGTGTACGTCTGGCCGCTGCTGATCGCCTGCCCGTTCACCGTGACGGTGGCGTTCTTCAGGTCGCCGAACTCTAACCGCACGATGCGATTATTCTCGTATGTAGTCAGTGGCGTCGCCTCAACTGACACAGACATAGTGCTACCGTCGGTGCTCAGACGGTTTTGCACGCGCGGACGCGGCGCACAGCGCTGCCCCTCCACGTCAATGCTGACCTTGATGGGCGGCGTCGTCACGACCGTGTCGGTCATGCGGTACGTGAAGCTATCGACGCCAGCGAAGCTCGCGCGCGGCGTATACGTGAAGCTCCCATTCGGTTGGAAGTCCAACGAGCCATTCGGCGTTGTGGTTAGCAACTCTGCCGTACGAGGCTGACCGACATCCGGATCGGTGTCATTCGAAAGGACACCCGGAGCCGTGATATTGACAGTTGTCCCGGCACTCATCGTGTAGTTGTCTGCTGTGGGAACTGGAGGCGCGTTTGTGACCGTGATGGTCACTGCGGCTTCCAGAGTAGAGCCTTGGACGAACGGTCCAGGACCTATCCAATAAAATATCTGCGTTGACCCTACGAAGCCGGCTGGAGGAGTGTACGTGAATCCGCCATCCGCTGCGAACGCGACGGGTCCCTGTTGACCGTAACCGATTCTCGGGGCTGGTGGGGCGGACGGATCGAAACCCAGGTCGTTCCCAAGGACGCCGGGCGC
>JBBQBU010000778.1:0-1988 GCA_038318015.1 Chloroflexota bacterium
AGTTGACGGATTCGTCGTACAGCCGGTTGACGAAGCCGCCCAGCCGGATCAGATCGTCGCCGCCGGCCGCGTGGCTCAGACCCATGAAGTTGCGGTCCGTGATCTTCGGGCCGGTGATGAGAACCCGGCGGATCCAATCCAACTTGCTCAGCGTATTGAGCGCGTTCCTGACGGTCACGCGCGGCGGCATGGTGAAGCCGTTCCGCAGATCGCGCTCGCGCTGGCTCACCACCTGGACATCGACGGTCAGGAACAAGGCCTTCGCACCGGCCGCCTTCGCCCGCTCAACCAGTTGGCGGGTCATATCGCGGTCCTGCCAGACGTAGACCTGGAACCAGACGTGCCCGTTCGCGGCCTCGGCCACCTCTTCGATGGAGCAGGTGGCGCGGGTCGCCAGCGTGTAGATCGAGCCGACGCGAGCAGCAGCCTTCGCCGCCTCGATCTCGCCGCGCGGCCAGAGCATGCCGGGCATGCCGGTCGGGGCGCAGACAATTGGTGAGGCCAGTTTCTGGCCCAGCACCGTGGTTGACTGGTCGCGCTGGGACACATCCACCAGGACGCGGGGGCGGAACGTGATCCGCTCAAAGGCTGCGCGGTTCTCGCGGACGCTCCATTCGTCCTCGCCGCCGCCATCCACAAAGTCGAACACGGCACGGGGCAGTCGGCGGCGGGATCGCTGGCGCAGATCTTCGATGTTGATGGCGTTCGTAGCCACGGCAGGTGCCCCCTCGGGAGGATAGGCGTCGGCGGAGGTCCGGCCGGCCGTCCTCCGGAGTACGCAGATGGTACCGCACCGCCTGCCGCTTCGGCTGACCGGGACTCGCAGGGCAACAGTTAGCACGCCTGCTCGGTGAGTCAGCCCGAAGCGTCGGCGCAACTGTTTCCTAGCTGACGTTTGCTATGCGATCCAGGGCACACCCTCGGCGCTGCGGAGTGCCGATACTCTTGGCGGGGCCAACGCGCAGCATCGGTGCCGCCACGGCGCGGCCACCGTTGCATGCAGCCAGTCGTCCCGTGCTGACGAGGAGGCAACCACACGGTGCTGATAGCGGCTGGGTCCAGGCCTGATTTCGACCTGGACGATGATTTACCACGGCCGCAGGCTGATGGCATCCTGGGTTGGCCGCGTCGGCTGGTCGGACGACTCCTGCGCAAGAGCCGCCGCGCGCGTCATGAGGCCGAGAACGCGGTGCCCTGGATCGACGCCACGCCTGCGGCGCCTGACCGTTCCCCTGCACAGCGGGAGCATGACAGCGTGGCTGCCGCAGCGGCCGTCGCCGCCGCAAAGCTGGAGGGTGTCCAGATCGCCGGGCGGACCATCGCGCATCTCGTGAACAACGACCTGACCGTCACGGTCGGGGCGCTCGACTTGCTGCGCGCACAGGGCAACGTGCCGCCGCACCTCCACGCGTTACTCGACGAGGCCATCGCCGGCATCTACGCCGCCACAGACCATATCGACAAGGTCCAGCGCACCACCCGCGTCGTCACGCTGGCCTCGCCGGCCGGACTGTCGCTTGACCTCGATCGTTGTACTGATAGGGAGTAACAGCCCGGCGACATGGGTACTGACGACCTCGTCGTTGACCAGTCCTGGTACGCGACCCTCGACCATTGTGATGTGACTGATGTACAGGTTGGGACCGCAGCTCCAGCCGCGCGGGGTACGATCCCGCACAGGTGTAGCGCAGCAGGAAGCCTGCGAGATTGACGCGAAGGACGGAGGAAACCAGTGGCGATTCCGCGCGAAAAGCAAGATAGTCGGTCGCCATTCGTGCGCTCCGGGCGTAAGGGCAGCATCGTCCAGCACCCCGCGGCCGTTGAGAGCGCACCGGTTGGCCTGGGCCTGCGCGCGGAACAGGTCGCTGCCGCCATCGGCGTGATGGAGAGCCGCCTGCGCGACGAAGCGCGGCTTGAGGGCGTCAAGTTGGCGGCCCGCGAGATGGCCCACCTGCTGAACAACGACCTGGCGATTGCGGTCGGCCTCG
>JBBQBU010000779.1:0-1978 GCA_038318015.1 Chloroflexota bacterium
ACCGCATCCGTTGGCGAACATACGTTGGCGAACTTGCCAACATCCGGCTTCGTTGGCAAAATCGCCAACATGAGCGCCGAGTTGATCACTCGCTTCAAGGACGTCACCGAAGATGGCGGCGTGATCGAACTGGTGGTCTGGTGTGTGCCGCGGCCGGTGCCGCCCACCGACCACGGCTACAAGTACCGCGCGGTCTATTCCGTGGCTGGGCTTCGGGTGGTTGGATTCGACAACGAAACGGGTAAGGGTGATCACTGCCATATTCATGGCCGGGAACTGCCCTACCGGTTCACCACGGTCGACGCGTTGGTGGAGGACTTCATCGCCGCCGTCGAGGCGGCCAGGAGCAAGGCATGACGACACAACGCACTCTCACCATCACCCTTCAGCCTGACTGGCGTGCCGCCCTGCGGCGGGCGGGGAAAAAGGCGCAGGCCGCGCGTTACCAGGGAGAGACACTGAACTTCGAAAGCCCGGGTGTCTTCTTCGGCAGGCTGACCGAGCGCCGTTGGGCGCTAGTCACGGCCTTGCTGGGGCAGGGCGCAATGGCGGTGCGGGAGCTGGCCCGGCGGGTGGGCCGCGACGTCAAGCGCGTCCACGAGGATGTCCAGGTTCTGGCCGAACTCGGGTTGGTCGAGCGCGATGAGGCCGGCGGCGTCTTGTGTCCTTTTGCCGACGTCCATATCGACATGCACGTCCATCGCGAGCGCGCTGCAGCCTGATGGCAGCTGCTGTCCATCAACCAGGATCGTGGCGTCCTTTGACGCCATTCGGCAGGGGGATCAGAAGGGGACTGTGAGGTTGATAGAGGACGAAAGAGCCGTGTCGCCATTGATAAAAAAAGTCGCATTCACATCGGACCGCCCACGGGTCGTCAGCCCCAACCGCTGGTGCGCAGACCCTTCGCGTCACCGGCGAAACGAAAGAGGGCGCCATCGAGTTCGCCCGACAGGTTGGTCCAGCCGGGCCGCACCAATGACGTGACGTAGACGTCGGTGCCCTGGGCCCCGCCGAAGCAGGGCATCGTGGGTGCGCGGCAGGGCAGTTCCATGCGTGCCCGCAGGGCCCCATCGGGCCCGAAGCGGTTGATGACGCCGGCCGACACGCCGGCTGACCAGTAGTCGCCCTGGCTATCGACGGCGGCACCGTCGGGACGGCCGGCGAGTTCATCAGGCGCACACAGCAGTTCTGGCTGGCCCATGTCGCCGGTGTCTTCGTTCCACGGTGCGTGCCAGACGCGGCCGATTTGACTGTCCGAGAAATAGATCGTTGCGGCATCCGGGCTGAAAGCGATGCCGTTGGCGACCGTCAAGCCTTCGTGCAGCAGATGAACGGGGCCACCCGGGGCAGCCGCGTACAGCGCGCCTGTGGGCTCCTTGTCACTGGGGCGGTCGTCCATCGAGCCGAACACGAACCAGCGGCCAGAGGGCGAAACCTTGCCGTCGTTGAGGCGGTTGTGCGCGGGCTCGCGATCGATGGTGCATAGCGTGCTCAGTCGGCCACTGCTCAGTTCCAGCAGCGCGAGCGAGCGCTGCAGGGCCAGAACGACGCTGCCGGGCGCGGCCAAACCCATGGCGCCCACCACTTCGGGCAGCGTCCAGCGCGTCAGCGCATTCGTGGCCGGGTCCAGTCGCAACACGGCCGGTGCGCGGACGTCGATCCACAGCAGGGTCTGCGTCTGAGCATCCCAGTTGGGTGCCTCGCCGACGCGGTTTCCCACGCGCCATGCACACAGGCCCTTCAGGCTGGGGTGCGGAAGATCGACGCGGTCAAGTTGCTCGTGCTGGGCGCTCAGGGTCGCCGATGTGGCCGTCTGCTGCAATGCTGCCTCCTTGGTAGCGTTCGGCCACCGGGTTGTCTGTCACCTTCGCCGCCAGCGCAGCGGCAAAGATGTCGGCGCTGTGGCGCGGGTGGTAGCCCAGGGCTTCGGCACGGCTGTTGTCGTACCAGGTGGCGCTGTTGGCCGATACGCCGTAGA
>JBBQBU010000780.1:0-1968 GCA_038318015.1 Chloroflexota bacterium
CCTACGTCGGCGAGGTCAACCACCGGCTGCTGGCGTCGCTGCGCGAGCCGCGCCCCTACGTGGTCGGCGCACATCTGGCGCTCGACCCGACCACTCGGCGAAACCTGGACGTGCTAAGAACAGCGCGCCACGGCCAGCAGCGCGGCAGTCTCTTCCACGCCATCGACCGCGCCCGGACGCCGATGGGCGCGCGGCGGCTGCGTCGCCTGCTCGGGCAACCGCTCCTGGACCGCGTAGTCCTTGACGGGCGGCTGGATGCCGTTGCGGCGCTGACGGCGGACGGGCAGCAGCGCGGCCAGTTGCGGACACTGCTCGGGCGTCTGGGCGACCCTGAGCGGCTGCTGGGGCGGGTGCGGCAGGCGACGGCCACCCCACGCGAAGTTGCGATCCTGGCGCTGGCGCTGCGGACGCTACCGGAGATCCAGGGCGCGCTGCCGGCTGACGGCGGCTTGCTCCAGACGCTCGGCGGCATGATCGACGGCTGCCCGGCCCTGGCCGAGATAATCGAGGGCACGCTGGCCGAGCCGGGCGGCGCGCGCATGATCCGCGAGGGTCACAGCGCCGAACTGGACGAACTGGTAGACGGCATGACCGAGTCGCGACGCTGGCTGGCGCAACTCGAACGGCGCGAGCGCGAGCGGACGGGCATCCGGTCGCTGCGGGTTGGCTACAACAAGGTGTTCGGCTACTACCTGGAAGTGACCCGCCCGAACCTCCCGAACGTGCCCGCCGAGTACAGTCGGCGGCAGTCGCTGGTGTCCGCCGAGCGCTTCGTGACGCCGGATCTGAAGGAGCGTGAGGCGCTGATCCTGACGGCCGAGGCGCGCGTCGATGAGCTAGAAACGGCGCTGTTCCAGGCGCTGCTGCGGAAGGTGGCCGAGCGGGCCGGTCCCATCCTACGGAGTGTCGAGGCGGCGGCCGACCTGGATGTGCTGGCCGGCCTGGCCGACGTGGCGGCGGACCGGGGTTGGACCCGGCCCGCATTGACCGATGGCGACGCCCTGGAGATCGTCGGCGGGCGGCACCCGATCCTGGAAGCGATGCGGCCAGGCGGCGACATCGTGCCGAACGACTGCCGGCTGGCTGACAGCGCCGAAACCGGCGCCGACGCCGATCCATTCGGGCCGGGCCGGCTGCTGATCGTCACCGGCCCGAACATGGGCGGCAAATCGACGTACCTCCGGATGGTCGCGTTGACAGTCTTGCTGGCGCAGATTGGCTCGTTCGTGCCGGCTGACACCGCCCGCATTGGGCTGGCAGATCGGCTGTTTACGCGCGTCGGCTCCGAGGACGACCTGACGGTCGGGGCAAGCACGTTCCTGGTGGAGATGGCCGAGACGGCCAGCATCTTGCGGCAGGCGACCGCCCGAAGCCTCGTGGTGCTGGACGAGGTCGGGCGCGGCACCAGCACCCACGACGGCATGTGCCTCGCGCAGGCGGTCCTGGAGCACCTGCACGACGAGATCGGCGCGCGGACGCTGTTCGCCACGCACTTCCACGAGTTGACGGCACTGGCCGACACGCTGGCGGCCGTCCGCAACGTGACGGTGGCGGTGGACGAGCGCGATGGGCAACTGAGCTTCCTGTACCGTGTGGTACCGGGCGCGGCCGACCGGAGCTATGGCGTCCAGGTAGCGCGGCTGGCCGGGCTGTTGGCGTCGGTGACGGAGCGAGCGGCGCTGCTGCTCTCGGACCGCGAGCGCGAGGCCGGCGACCCGTTCGGTTTGATGGCGGTGGATGCGCGTCCGCTCGTGCTCGGGCCGCTGGACCGCGCGGGTACCCCGGAAGCTGTGCCCGCCTCCCCCATAAGCGGCCCTCCCCAGCCCACCGCTGCTCCCGCAGGCAGCCCTTACCCCCCGACCCCCGGGAGCGGCCCTCACTCCCCGGTCCGCGGGAGCCGCCCTCACCCCCCGGTCCGCGGGAGCGGCCCTCACCCCCCGGTCCGCGGGAGCGGCCCTCACCCCCCGA
>JBBQBU010000781.1:0-1967 GCA_038318015.1 Chloroflexota bacterium
GGCAAAATCGAAAATACTGGCTGGCCAGCTTCGACGTCAAGGCGCCGGAGCGGGCGAGCGACAACGGTACCTACATGTACTGGACCCTTCAGTGCGGGAGCAGGCCGTAGTGGCGGTCAATGTCGCGCTGGTACGCGTCCACGCTGCCGTCGAGCACCTCGGCCAGCCGCACCGAGCGTCCTGCCTGTGACGCTTCGACAATGGCGAAACTGGCGGCGAGGTCGCGCAGCCCTTCCTCACCGCCCGTCTCGGCCGTGCTGCCCGTTCGGATCGACTCTAGCCAGTCGTGTAGCAACAGCGCGAACTGGTCAGACAGGCCAAGCGGGAAGAGGCGGTCGGCATCGGCACCGGCATGCACCGTGAAAAAGCCATCCAGGGTCGTCGGCGCTTCCCCGTCCAGGTGCAGTGCGTCGCCCTTCAGGCTCCCGCGTGACCCGAACAGCATCAGGCCGCTTGGTGGCAACGGGTCGCCGTGCCCGGCAAACAAGAACGAGAGTTGCCCAATCGCCCCCGACTCGAAGCAGGCTAGCGCCATGAATGCGTCATCGGCGTCGCAGGTGACAGTGTCTACCACCGCGCCACTGGCATCGCGCAGGTACCGCGTCGGCTCGAAGACCCGCGCGAACGCAGCCACCGACTCGACCTCGCCGCATAGCATCCGTAGCCGGTGGAAGATGTGCGGGCCAATGTCTAGCGACGCGCCGCCGGCCCCGATCAGCTTCTGGTGCCGCCACGGCGAGTTCCCCACGAACTTGTCCGGCGACCACATCGTCCCCAGCGCCGTCGAGTGAACCATCTGCGGCGTGCCCAGGTCGCCGCGCTGCACCAGCCACCGCCCGAGTCGGGCCGGGCGACTGAACCGCGCGTTCTCGCAGACAGCGAGCGAGAGGCCGCGCGCCTGAGCCGCCGCCAGCATCTTGCGCGCCGCCCGCACGCTGATGGCGAATGGCTTCTGCACAAGCGCGTGCACGCCCGCCTCCAGGCAGGCGAGCGCCTGCGTGTGGTGCAGGCTGACCTCGGTCGTGATGTCCACCGCATCGACGACGCCGGCGTCTAGCATGTCGCGCACATCGGTGAACACGCGCGCTTCCACGTCATCCTGAAAGTCAGCGACGGCAATCGCCGGCGCAAATAGAGGATCAGCCAGTGGCCCCTCGACCTCGGCCGCCGCTGACGGGCCGCCGCCACGCACAAACCGCTCGGCGCGCGCTGGATCGCGTGAGCAGATCGCCGTAATTCGCACGTCGTCGTAGCCGGCCGCGCGCAGCGCTGCGTACCCGCGCAGGTGGGCCGGCACGATGCGCCCGGCCCCGACGACCCCAACTCTGATAGCTCCCAACATCGTCTCCCTCGGCCGAACGGCCGGCACGCCGACCATGCTACCACGGCGTTCGGCGGTATACTCGGCCGCTGTGAGCGCACCAGATTTGCCCGATATCACCGAACGGGCTGCACCGAGCATGGCGTTGATGCTCGACCGCCTGCGGACGCAGTACGGGACGCCGCGGCCGCATCAGGCCGTCAGCGCACTGGCCGAACTGGTGCTGACGATCCTGTCGCAGCATACATCCGACGCGAATACGGACCGGGCATTTACCAGCCTCTGGGCGCGGTTCGGCTCGTGGGACGCGATTTTGAACGCGCCGGTACCGGCCATTGCCGACGCCATCCGCACGGGCGGGCTGGCCGACACGAAAGCCCCGCGCATCAAGGGTGTGTTGGCGGCGATCCAGGCTGACCGGGGCAGGCTGGACCTGGAGTTCCTGGCCGGCTTGCCCGTGGACGATGCCCGCCGTTACCTCACGGCCCTGCATGGCGTCGGACCGAAGACGGCCGCCTGCGTGTTGCTGTTCGCGCTCGGGATGCCGGCCATGCCAGTAGATACGCATGTTCACCGCGTCAGCATGCGCCTCGGACTGATCGGGCCGAAGGTGAGTGCAGAGGCTGCCCACCAGATCCTTGAGGCC
>JBBQBU010000782.1:0-1962 GCA_038318015.1 Chloroflexota bacterium
GCATGGTCCAGAATCTGACGATCATGGTCCTGGCGGTCATCATCTCGGTGGGCATCATGCTGATCTCGGCAGAGCCGGTCAGCAAGTTCGTCAACCACCACCCGACCGTCAAGATGCTGGCGCTGGCGTTCTTGATCTTGATCGGCGTGACGCTCGTGGCTGAGGCGTTCCACGTCGAGATTCCGAAGGCGATCATCTACGGCGCGATGGCGTTCTCGGTCTTCGTGGAGGCGCTAAACCTGATCTCACGCGGCAAGAAGCGCCACGAACCGGCCGTGCTCCTGCGACCCGCCTACGCGAAGGAGTTCCTGCAGGCCGGCACCGGCACTGTGCCGGTCCCGAGCCTGGTGAATCGGATCGGGGCTGGCAGCGGTGGCGCGATCCGTGGCCCGGCCCCAGCCGCTCGCGTCAGGCGCCCGAAGAAGCGCCGTTAGCTCCAGTAGGCTGGTCAGCCTGCCGCCCACACAGTCTGCGACCCGGCTCCCACGCAGGGACCGGGCCGTTGCCGTTGCGCCTACTGCACGCGCACGGTCAGCGAGGGGAACACGAGCCGGTCCGGTAGCCGGGGTGCGCCCACCGGCCAGGCCGTGACGTTGTACGGCGCGCCGGTTGCAGCGTCGCGGACGCGCAGCGCCACGACGTAGCGGCCCAGGCCGTTCGGCGCACGGAGCCTCAGCTCGGCGGGCGAGCCATCCGGCAGCAATGAGCGCGTCACCGTCGCTTCGGCGTCGTTCGGGTCGCTGGCGTTCACCAGCGCCGCCTCAACATCCAGCGGTGTCACGAACGGCGTCAGGCCCGCCCCGAAGTCGCTGCCCGTCCGTCGTCCCTCGGCGCTGGCCGGTCCCAATGCCAGACGCACCGTGATCCAGCCGCGCCGAACCGTCAGGCTCGGCTCGACCGCCAGTTGCCGAATCTGGAGGTTGCCCACCAGCGTCGGGCGGTCCAGTTCGTAGAGTTCGGCGTACTCGATGCCGGCAATCTCTACGCGGCTGATCGGCTCGCGGCCGGCCAGGGCGGCGTCAAGTGCTGGCGTCGAGAGGTGCCGCTGACTGGCTGCTACGTAGCGTACCGCGTAGTCGGCCACGTCGTAGGCGTCAAGATCGACGGCTCGTCCTACGATCTGCGCTTGCAGGACTTCCGGGTACGGCGTCGAGACGGTCAGGAAGTCCCGGTCCAGCCGCCCGTTTAGCACCGGCGCAAGCTGATCCAGTCCCTCGCCCCACCCCACCGAGACCCAGCGCTCGGCGGCGGGCGCACCGCCAAGCAGCGGGTTGTACGCCGCCAGTGGGTATGGCCACGCCAGCGCCAGCAGCGCAATCTCGCCGGCCGCGACGACGCTGGCGACACCCGCCGTCCCGAGCCGTCGCCAGCGGTCGGCCGCCGCTGCCAGCCCGACGCTCGCCACCACCGCCAGGAACGGGATCGCCGGCAGAATGTAGCGGTCGGCTTTCTTCGGTAGCAGCGCCAGCACGACCGCCAGTCCGACGCCCGTCAGCAGTATCAGGCCGACGCCGCGCCGGGCCTGTGGCGCACGAAACGTCAGCCAGAACAACAGGCCCGCCAACAGCACCGGGCTGAGGCGCAGCGGCAGCGCAACGGCGTAATAAAGCGGCCCCGGGTCCGGCACCGGAACGCCCAGGAAGAAGCCGCCCGCATCCATCGGCGAACCGCCCTTCTCCTGGGTGTAAATCGCCATGCGCTCGACGGCCCGCAGCGGGCGCGCCCACATCGCCGGCCAGACGGCCGCCACCACCATCACCGACCCGGCCAGCCAGACCCCCAGCGGCAGCAGCAGACCGATAGCCTGCTTGACTGCTCCAGGCTGCCCGACTGCCGGAGAGTGGGTAAGTGGGTGAGGACGGACCCCCGCCAGCAGGCCCGCCACGGCAGCCGCCGGCACCGCCCCGAACAGCGCCAATGCTGGCGTCTTCGTCAGGAGCGCCAGCCCGGTCGCCAGGATGC
>JBBQBU010000783.1:0-1948 GCA_038318015.1 Chloroflexota bacterium
CGGCCCGCCGCGCTGGACGACCCGACGAACGGCGGGGCCGGCACCGGGTTTGCGGCCGGACTCGGGCCAGGGCTGGGCGCTGCTGCAACCGGTGATGCCGCTGGAGACGCGGCAGCGGGCGGCGATGCCGCAGGCGACGAGACCGGCGACGCTGACACGGGCGATGCAGCCGGGCTGGCTGCCGTGACCGGCGAGCTAGCCACGGCTGGCGCAACGGTCGGCTTCGCCTCGGTCTTGGGGGCGGCTGTCGGCGTGGGCGGTGCGGCCGGCGCGCAGGCCGCGAGGGTCGCTGCCAGCAGCGCCGCGACGACGACCTGCTGGACGCGGGCAATTGATGGTGAGAGCGCGATCATCAGTGTACGTTCCTCAATCTGTTGCAAGCTGCTCGTGGGGAACTGGCCGTAGCCGGTGCGGGTATCGGTCAGGGACGCGCGGTCAGACCGTGGCAACCTGCCGGGCGGTGAACGGTCTCACGCTGCCGACCGCCGTCGCCTGGAAGCAGATGACGCCCGCCCTGATCGTCATATCAACGGCGGGCGCGGGGCCGGACGGGTCCACCACGGCGATATCGGCCTGCTTGCCGACCGCCAACGACCCGATGCGATGATCCAGCAGGATGGCCCGCGCCGGGTTCAGCGTAACCATCTTGACGGCTTCCGGCAGGCTGACCAGCCCGTTCTTGGCGATCTTCCAGGCCGCGAACAGGATCGACGGCGCGTGGTAGTCGGCGCAGAGCACGTCCACCAGCCCCCGCGCGATGAGTGCCTCGGCGGCGAGGTTGCCGGACGCCGAGCCGCCCCGGACCACGTTTGGCGCGCCGGCGGTGATGATCATGCCGAGCATCCGCTGATGCGCCGCCGCCTCGATGGTCACTGGGAACTCGGCGATGCGGACGCCGGCGGCGTACATGCGCTCGACCTTCTCCACCGTGTCGTCGTCGTGCGACATCAGCGACAGCCCTCGGTCGCGGGCAGCCTGCGCGATGCTCGCCACGATGCCGTCCGAGACTTCCTGGTGCTGCCGCGCAAGCTCGACTTGCGCCTGCACTTCGTCGTCGATCTCGGCGTCAGCCTTCCCGAGCGCCTCGCGGTAGAACCGCTTGAACTGCTCCACGTCGCGGTACTGGCCCTGGCCGGGCGTGTGGTCGTTCAGCGACACCAGCGGGATGGTCGCCCCGCCGACCGTCGCAAGGATCTTCTCCAGGCTCTCCGGGGTCCAGAGGTCGAGCCGGAAGAGCACCTGATGATCGACGAGGGCGCGTCCGCTGCGGCCGAACTCCAGGATACTGGTGGCGCGGATCGCGGCCTCGTCTATGCGGCGTTCCTTACGGGTCATGTTGGCGAAGAAGACGGCGTGGAACTCGGTGGTGACGCCGGTAGCCGCAAGTTGGCGGTCCAGGTTGGTCAGCGCGAACGGCAGCGGCAGATTCGTTGAGGGGCGGGGGTTGATCTCCGTTTCCAGGCCGTCGTTGTGCAAGTCCACCAGGCCGGGCAGCAGGTAGCGGCCGTGCACGTCCACCACCTGCTCGTGCGACGCGGTAGCTGTCGGGTAGGCCCGCTGCTCGACGGCCACGATGGTCTCGCCCTCAATGACGACGCTGGCAGGCTCCAGCACCGCATCTGGCAGCACGACGCTCCCGCCCGACAGGATCAATCGACGCACAATGCCTCCTGAGTCCGCGGTGGGCGGCATCCGCATGGCTACCGCCAGGTTTCAGACCTTGCATGACACACGAAACGTCGCGCGCCAGGAGGCGCGCGACGCCATCGGTGCGGAGGACGCCGGTGTTCCCCGCACCATCCCGCCGATCAGAGGTTAGCTCACGGGCTTGGCGTTGCCCTTCTCGTCGAACTCCAGGTTGATCGTCTTCGCCGCGCGGCGCACGAAGTCGTAGACCGACGTGTCGGCCGGCACCATCCGCCCGACGAAGTCCATCTTCTTGAGGGTC
>JBBQBU010000784.1:0-1939 GCA_038318015.1 Chloroflexota bacterium
GGACAGAGGGCAGCGACGCAGGCTGCACGGTACTGGATCAGGTGGTAGAGCTTCACCGCGCGCGTTCTCCTGAGATAGGGTGGTAGGCGAACAATTTAGCATGCCGGTGCTGACGGCATGTGCTGTACGTCACATGTTTTCTGGTGAGCCGCGGCGCGAAAAGTGTGGCATCACGCGGACAGGCTCGACGGCGATCCCGTTCGTTCTTATGTGTAGTGTCGGCCATGCCGGGTCACGCCCGCACCGTACCAGTCAGCCGGCACCCCGCGTGCCGGCGATACCTTGACCGATCGTCGGTGTGATACGTACCATGCAAGCAGCGACGTTGGCCGTGCTGAATGGCGGCACCGATCATTGCTGACAACCGCATAGTGCCGCTTTGGCACGACGATACTGCTAGGGGAGCCATCGGCTGAGAGTCTGCCACATCGGCGGACAACCCTTTGAACCTGACCGGGTTAGGACCTGCGAAGGGAAGCGGTAGCCGAGGCTTCTTCGAGACGCACAGGTTGGACACGCCAGCCCAACGGCCGACCGAGCAGCAGCGGAGCCGCTCCATAGCGTTGTCGCCAGGAGACTGGCGATCTGCCCCAGACTCGCAGCGGTGTGAGCGGGGCAAGGGGAGGCGGCGTGAACGACGTGTTAGAGATCGCGGGGAAGCAGTTCCGCTCCCGGCTGATGATGGGCAGCGGCAAGTTCCGCAATGCAGACGAGATGCGCGATGCGTATGCTGCCGCAAACGCCGAAATCGTGACGGTCGCCATCCGGCGGCTCGACCTGGACAATCCGTCCAAGAAGACCCTGCTGGACGAAATCGACTGGACGCGCTACACCGTCCTGCCGAACACGGCCGGCTGCTACACCGTGGACGAAGCGGTGCGGTGCGCGCGGCTCGGGCGCGAGCTGACCGGCTCGAACTGGGTCAAACTGGAAGTGATCGGCGACCCGAAGTACCTCTGGCCCCACCCGATTGGCACGCTGGAGGCCGCGCGTATCCTCTGCAAGGAGGGTTTCGTCGTACTGCCGTACACCACCGACGACCCGATCCTGGCGAAGGCGCTGGAAGACGCCGGTTGCGCTACCGTCATGCCGATGGGGTCGCCGATCGGGTCCGGGCAGGGCATCCCCTCATTCGGGCGCATCAAGGTCATCATTGAGCAGGCCGGAGTGCCGGTGGTCGTGGATGCCGGTCTGGGCGTGCCGTCTGACGCGGCCCTCGCGATGGAGCTGGGTGCCGACGCCTGCCTGGTGAACACGGCGATTGCTGAGGCCGGCAACCCGGCCCTGATGTCGGAAGCGTTCGCGGACGGCGTGCGCGGCGGCCGGAAGGCGTTCCTGGCGGGGCGCATTCTGAAGAAGGCGTACGCCAGCGCGTCCAGCCCGCTTGAGGGCGTCGTGCGGTGAGTGCGCTGCGGCCGGTCCTGCCGCTGCCTCTCATCATGCTGGTCACGGACCGGACCGCCTGCGGTGGCCGCCTCCTTGAGGATGTGGTGGCGGCGGCCGTCGAGGGCGGCGTCAACGTCGTGCAACTGCGCGAGAAGGACTTGCCGGCGGCCGACCTGTACGGCATCGCCCAGCGGCTCCGACAGATTGTCGGGACGCAGGCGCTGCTGCTTATCAACGACCGTATCGACGTAGCATTGACCGCCGGCGTCCACGGTGTCGAGTTGGGTAGCGGTAGCCTGCCCACGCCGGCCGCCCGGACGCTGCTCACCGACCTGTTGATCGGGCGGTCGGTGCATAGCGTCGCGCACGCGGCGGAGGCGGTCGCGGACGGCGCGGACTTGCTGGTGGTTGGCACCATGTTCGCGTCGCGGTCGCACCCCGGCCAGACGCCGGCGGGTCCGTCGCTGATTCGCAAGGTGTCCGCGCTGGCAACCGTCCCGATCATCGGAATTGGCGGCATCACACCAGCCAACGCGACGCAAGTCATCGCAGC
>JBBQBU010000785.1:0-1937 GCA_038318015.1 Chloroflexota bacterium
CAATGCGCTGCTCGCCGGCGACGATCCGAGTCTGATCGCTATCCCGACCAACGTTGCCAAGCTGCCGGCTGCCGCTGGGTCGGTCGCCTTCCCCGAGCCCCTTCAAGGCACGGACAACGCGAGTCCGCCCGCAGAAGGAGCCCTCTGATGAAGGAGACTACAACGAACACCTCGACGCTAATGAATCGTAAGTGGTCGCGCCGTGGGTTCCTGGCCGCCGGCGGAGTCGCCGGAGCCACCCTCGCGGTCGCCGGGGACGCGACGTTCAGTTTCGCTCAGCAGCCGGCCGGTGCCGCTGGAGATCTGGCAATCGCACGCGTTGCGGCATCACTTGAGGTGCTCGCCGTGGGTGCGTACAAGGCAACGCTCGATGCTGCCGGGGCTAACAAGCTGGGCGCGGTCCCGCCTGCCGTTGCGACCTACGTCCAGACGGCGATGGGCCACCACCAGTTTGCTCTCGACCAGTGGAACAAGGTCCTGGGCGGGGCCGGGATGCCGGCCGTGAGCGCGCCGCCGGCTGACCTGAATGCTACCGTGCAGACGGCCTTCGGGAAGGTCACGGATGTGAAGGGTGCAGCCGAACTCGCTTTGCTTCTGGAGCAAACGGCGGCTGACACCTACTTCATGGCGATTCCCAAGCTGACCATTCCTGCCGCCATTGACCTGGCCGGGAATTTCCTGATCATCGACCAGAAGCACGCAGCAATCCTGCTGTTCGTGTTGGGCAGGTACCCGGTGCCTGATACATTCATGTCCGGAGCTAAGGCCTACTCGCCGCCGGCCTCAGCGGCAGCACCTGCGGCTGCAGCACCCGCTGCCAAACCGTCTGGTGCACCGGCAGCGGCACAACCGGTCGTCCAGCCAGCCGCACAGCCGCGCACGGGCAACTCGGGCCTCGGCGCGACGACGGTCGTGTACACGGTCCAGGACGGCGATACCATCGGCTCGATCTCCACGTCGGTCTATGGTGACGCCAGCCGGGTGGGAGACATCATCGACAGCAACTTCGACGTACTGTCGCAGCCTGACGGTCTGGCCGCAGGCACCATCCTCGTTCTTCCGTAAGTCAAGGCCACGGTAGCGCCTGCATGCGTCGTCGTGGCGACCATGTAGTCCCTACCGTGCCCCTGGGTTAGACTGTCGGTAAGAGAAACGACACATCCGCTTGCTGCCCAGGCTTCATGCCCGAGCATCAGGCGGATGTGTGCTATCTATCTGCGGACCGCTGCTTTCTATGACTTGACGAGAGCCGCCAGCCGGGAGGTCGTAACGCACCGATGATGGCCAACGTCTGCAACACGGAGAATCGCATCACGGGGCACATGCGCGTCCGTATGCTTCGATGGATTGCCACGAGCTCCACGTTGGGAATCCTGCTGCTGTTGGCGCAATCGGCGCCCTTGGGCGCGACCGATGCTCGTGACTTCGATGTCGAAAACGGGCACTACTATGAGCAGGCTGGGCCACAACTTGGCGTGGGACTCGTTGTTGCCGACGATGACGGCATACCATTGTGGCGCGAGTTCCAGCGACTCGGCGGTAGCCAGTCGCTGGGGTATCCAATCTCACGCCGCTATCTCTGCGATGAAGCCGTGTGTCAGGCATTCGAGCGCGCCATCTTCAAATGGGTGCCCGGCGCAAGAGAAGTTGAACTCCTCAGTGTCTTCGACTGGCTCCACCGCTCGGGCCAGGATGCGTGGCTTGATGAACGGTGGGGCATCCCCCCGTGGGACGCGCCCGAGGCAACAGCACACAGCAATCGTGCGGAGACCGATTCGGCGACTCAGCGCGCGATGATCGACGCGAACCCGCTGGTGAAGTCGGCGTACGACGAGCCGGGTGCCCTGGCACCGGTGGTCTATGGTTCGGCCCGAGCGATTCGAGTCACCGGTGCGCAGACTGTCCTCCGGACTCAACGCGCCGTGTTTGTGCAGGCC
>JBBQBU010000786.1:0-1908 GCA_038318015.1 Chloroflexota bacterium
CGGCGCACCGTCCTATTGGAACCGCCATTCCAGTCACCCGTGGAACCGCGCAGGCTGCTGCACCTCGTGACCGGAGCGGCAGTCACCGATCAAGCTGAGATCCCCGCGCCCGCACCGAGCAGCCCGGGCCACGACGAGCAGGACAATGCCGTATCCGTGCTCACCTTCGAGGCAAACCGCCTGCGCCTGCACGCCCAGACTGACGCTGCCGGCTTCCTCGTTCTCTCCGAAGTCGCCTATCCCGGCTGGGTCGCCACGGTAGACGGCGAGCCGGTGCCGATCTACGTGGCAAACGGGCTGATGCGTGCAGTGCCGCTGTCGGCCGGCGCGCACCTTGTGGAGCTTCACTTCGAGTCGCCGACACTCCAGGTAGGAGTCGTGGTGTCGGTGATGACCGCCGCGGTCCTGTTGGGTTGGTGCGTCGTGTCGCTCGTCGTCAGCGCCCGACGTCGGCGGCGTCCGTGAGACGGTGGACGATGCGCCGTTCACGCAGGCCGGCTTCCGCTGCCGCAAAGTAATCACGGACGTCGCCCTGGGACATGATCCAGGCGACGTAGTTGGCGATGCCATCAGCGAGATTGACGCTCGGTTCGTAACCGGCTGAGCGCGCAAGCTGAATGTCTGACGTGAGATGTCGCATCTCGCCCGGCCGAAACTCGCCCCTGGCGATCGGTTCGATCGGCTTGCCGAGCGCGCCAGCGATCAGGCGGGCCATCTCGCGGACCGTGGTCGGCCGGCCACTCCCGATGTTGACCGCCCGGCCGTCCAGCGCGCTGGTCGTCGCAGCAAGCAGGTTGGCGCGTGCGATGTCCTCGACGTAGCACATGTCGCGCGTCTGGTCGCCATCCTCGTACAGGATCGGCGGCTGACCGTTGAGTATCCGCGTCGAGAAGATCGCGATGACGCCGGTGTACGGGTTGAAAATTGACTGACGCGGCCCATAGGTGCAGGAGTAGCGGAGCGCCACCGTGGGGATGCCGGTCTGGCGGCCCCAGGAGAGTGTCAGCCGCTCCTGGTCCACCTTGGTGATCGCGTAGACGGTCTCACCGCCGATGGGCGCCTCCTCGGGCGTCGGAACCGGGGTGGTGGGCGCATCACAGATTGGGCAGTGGACTGCGAAGTCGCCCCGCTGAAGCTGCGCGAGCGGTCTCGTACTCGGATAGACCTGTCCGTGCGTCAAGCAGGCGCCAGCGCCCTCCTGGTACACCGCCTGCGACGATGCCACGATCACCTTGCGAACGGGCAGACGCTCGTCGCGGATGATCTCCAACAGTTGGGCCGTGCCAAAGCTGTTGACGTGGACATACTTGGCCATATCGGGCATGTACCCACCGTAGGCCGCCTGATGGAAGACCACGTCCACGCCGTCGAGGGCGGCTCTGACGGCTGCGCCGTCCCGGATGTCGGCCACGCACAACTCGGCACCAGCGGCCAGCCAGGTGGGTGGACCGCTGCCGTGCGTCTGCGGCTCCAGATTGTCCAGGATACGGACGGACCAGCCCTCGCGGAGGAGAAGGTCCACGATATGCGAGCCGATCAGCCCAGCGCCGCCAGTAACGAGCGCGCGACGCTGGTGTGTGGGCGTGCTCACGCTGCGAACGGTCATATGGATGTTGCTCCCCTCGGAACGAGTGTCATGATGCGACGGCGGGGGTACCGGTCAGCGGCTTGAGGGGGGACCAACGCCAGTACCGCAAGGTCGTCGAGAGGATGCACCAGCCGGCCCGCACGCTCCCGGCCAGGGTTCCCGAAACTTTGGAGACGCCAATCCGGCGCCGATAGCTGACGGTCACTTCGTGGTAGCGGAGACCGGCGCGTGCCGCCTTCACCATCATCTCAACTGACCAGCCGTACGTAAGCTCGCGCATCTCTAGTGCAAGGAGATCGGCGCGTCGAATCGCCCGAAAC
>JBBQBU010000787.1:0-1892 GCA_038318015.1 Chloroflexota bacterium
AGTGGGTGTGTCGGCCGGTGCCAGCGCCGACAGGTGCCCCCGCTGGCGCGCTGACCGTGCCGCCGGTGGACGCAGCGCGTGCATCATTGGCAGCGTCCGAATGGCCCGGCCCTGGTGCCGTTGACATCCTGGAACGGTTCGCTGCATGGTGTGGCGCGGAACGTGCAGAAACGTGAACAGGCGAGGGCAGACGAGCGGGCCAAATCGGTTTGTGCACGCGTGCCTTGCGCGCCGCCACGCCGAGTGATAGTCTAGCCTAGACCTATCTTCATATTTGTATCGGAGGGTCCGGTGGATTTTGACCGTACCATGGCTGCGACAGATCCTACACGTCGTCCTGTGAGCCGTCGCCGGATGTTACGCGTCGGTTTGGCGCTGGTATCATTGCCGCTCCTCGCAGCGTGTGCCGGTGCACCCGCGACACCGACCGCAGCCCCCAAGCCCACCGAGGCACCCAAGCCTGCAGCGCCTGCTGCTTCCCCGGCGGCAGCGGCACCCGCAGCATCGCCTGCTGCAGCCGCCAGCCCGGCCGTGTCAGCATCTCCGGCCGCTGCCGCGTCACCAGCCGCCGCAGCCTCGCCGGCCGCAGCGGCCAGCCCGGCCGCTTCACCGGCAGCAGCCGGCGGCGGCCAGTTGACCGGCACCATCAAGATTGTGTCGTCGCTGCCCAGGACGGGTAGCAGCAAGGGCCAGACGGACACCATCGTCAACGCCATGAAGATGGCGCTGGACGAGGTCAGCAGCAAGGTCGGCGGCGCAACCATCGTCTACGAAGACCTGGACGATGCCACGCCGGCGCGCGGTGCCTGGGATGCTGGCAAGGAAGCGGAGAACGCCAACCGCGCCGTCTCCGATGCCGACGTGATGGTGTACATCGGCACGTTCAACTCAGGTGCGGCCAAGGTGTCGATCCCGATTCTAAACCGTGCCAACCTCGTCATGGTCAGCCCGGCCAACACCTACCCCGGCCTCACGAAGCCCGGCAAGGGCGAGCCGAATGAGCCGGACATCTACTACCCCGGCGGCAAGCGCAACTACTCGCGCGTGGTGCCGGCCGACGACCTCCAGGGTGCGGTGGCCGCGAACTGGTCCAAGCAGGTTGGGGCGACGAAGGTCTACGTCCTCGACGACACCGAGTTGTACGGCCACGGCATCGCTGTGGTGTTCGCCGAGACGGCCCAGAAGATTGGCCTGAGCGTCGTCGGCGGGCCTGAGGGTATCGACTCGAAGTCCTCGGACTACCGGGCGCTGGCGACAAAGATTCGCGGCACCGGTGCCGACATGGTCTACTATGGCGGCATCACCCAGAACAACGCGGGCAAGCTGTTCAAGGATCTCCGCGCGGTGATGGGAAACAACCTCAAGCTGATGGGGCCAGACGGCATCTATGAGCAGGCGTTCCTGGATGATGCTGGCGATGCAGCGGAAGGCGTGTACATCACATTCGGCGGCGTCCCACCGGCCAAGCTGGCGGGCAAGGGTGCCGCGTGGTACACGGCCTACAAGGCGAAGTTCGGGGCAGAGCCAGAGGCGTACGCGGCCTACGGCTACGAGTCGATGAAGGTCGCGCTGGACGGGATCATGCGGGCTGGTCGCAAGGATCGCGTAGCTGTCCGTGACGCCATTTTTGCCACCAAGGACTACGACGGCGTGCTGGGCAAGTGGTCGTTCGACGCGAACGGCGACACGTCGCTGACGCAGATGTCTGGTCGGCAGGTGAAGGACGGCAAGTTCGACGACGCGAACGCGGTCACGCTCCAGGCTGGCTGACCCGCACCGTGTGCTGGCGGTAGGTCGCCGTGGCGTGCCGCCGCAGTTCGACAGAAGGAGCCTCGGGGCGGGGGGGGCGGCCGGGGGGGCGGGGCGTGTGGGGGGGTCTTGGGGCCCCCGCC
>JBBQBU010000788.1:0-1890 GCA_038318015.1 Chloroflexota bacterium
GGGGCGGCGGCGTGCCGGAAGCGGAGCGTGCCGTGGCGCGGCGGCCGGCCTTGTTCCTGCTGGTGCTGTTGCTGATGCCGCCATTTATCGCCGTCAGCCGGTTCGCCAACCTCTGGGCCGAACCGCGCTACGCCTTGCCGAGCTACGCCGCCATCCCACTGGTGACGGCCATCATCTGGGCCGCGCGGGCGCGCAGTCGGGCGCTGGTGGGGGGATTGGCGGCGGGGCTGCTGGCGCTCAACCTGTTCAGCCTGGCAACGAGCGACTACCGGCTGTCGCTGCCGGTCAACGCTGGCGAATCGACGGCAGCGAGCCGCGCCGAGTTGATCGTGGCGCTACGGGCGCGCGGCATCGACCGCATCTACACCGACTACTGGCTGGCGTATCCTATCGCCTTCGAGAGCCGCGAGGCGATCATCCCATCGGTTTGGTCGGGTGGCTTTGGACGGCGGGCGGTCTACTCGCACCTGGTGTTCACGGCCCCAGAGCCGGCGTTTGTGTTCGCTCGCGAGACGCCCGGCGACCTGGAGTTTCGTACCCATCTTGCTGAGGTACGCGGAAGCGCCGAGGTTGCCGAGATCGCCGTGTACCGCGTGTACACCAGTGTTGAGCCGCTGGAGCAGATGCGCCGGCCATGAGTGGGGTGTCAGGACAATCGCAGCGAGCAGACTGCAGAGAGAGGTACGATCATCGACGGGCGGATGCCGGAGGCGTGATCGCGAAACGTGGATGGCGCGTGCTGAAGCGAACAACGTGGGGTAGCGCCGGGGAGCACGTCGGAGTCCTCGCCCTCGCTCTGCTGTGTTTGCTGGCAGGTTGCGCCGCGCCAACCGGCCTTACACCCGGCGCGTCGCCCGTCGCCGCCGTCCCAGCGTCGGCAGTTGAGCCGACGACGGACACGCGGCCCGAGAATGCCGTAGCAGCACCGAGCAGCGGCCTGCCGCGTTTCGCGCCATCGCCGGCGGCGTCACCGGTGCCGGCCGAGCCGCTGGTCGCGCGCGCCGTCGCCGATGCTGCCGAGCGGGCGGGGACCGTTCCGGCTGCCGTGGCCGTTGTGGAGGTGGAGGCGCGCGAATGGCCTGACCGGTCGTTGGGGTGTCCGCAGCCCGGGATGGGGTACGCCCAGAGCATCACACCGGGCTACCTGATCGTGGTGGAAGTGCACGGGCGGCGTATGCGCTACCACACGGATCACGCCCAGGTGGTCTACTGCGATGCCCCATTGTGACGATGCAAGATACGAGATGCCGCACGGACTGGTAGAGAAAGTCATGAATATGTGGTACAAGGATGCACGGGCCGGTGGAGCCGGCGTCGGGACTGGGGACGAGACGCCGTGACCTCAGGGTCGCCGCTGCGGATCTTGCTCGTTGACGATGCACCTGACGCCGCGACCGCTGTTACGCAATGGTTGCAGGCTGACGTGCCATCTGTTGATGTGCGCCAGGTGCCAGGCGCGACTGAGTTTTCGGCGGCCCTCGCTACTGACGGCTTTGATGTCGTCATCACCGAGGCGCACACGTCCTGGGCCGACGGCCTGGACGTGCTCCGCTCAGTGAAAGAGCAGCGGCCAAGCCCGCCCGTGCTGATGCTGACGAGCCACGGTGACGAGGAGTTGGCCGTCTCGGCGATGCAAGCGGGCTTCGACGCATATGTGCGGAAGGGGCCAGACCAGGGTGGTCGGCTTGCTGCGGCCATCAAGGCGGCGTTGGAGGCGACACGCGAGCGGGCGGCACGGCAGCGCGCCGAAGACGCCCTGGTTGAAAGCGAGGCGCGGCACCGTGCAATCCTCGAAGCCGCCGTTGACACCATCGTCACGTTTGATGAGCGCGGCCTGATCGAGTCAATCAATCCGGCCGTCCTGCCGATGTTCGGCCACCAGCCATCGTC
>JBBQBU010000789.1:0-1877 GCA_038318015.1 Chloroflexota bacterium
TGCACGTCGAGACACTACGGAACTGGGCGCGAAAGGGTGTCATCCCTGCCGCGAAGTTCGGCAATCGGGGCGGCTTCCGTTTCAAGCGCGAGGATCTGGATGCGTTTCTGGAGCGACGCCGTGCCGAGGGTGCCGGTGCGGAGTAGCCCGGCCGCAAGTGGGAGTCAGCTAGCGCAACGACAGACTGAGGGCAGGCGCTGTCTGTCTGCCCCAGCACGCCGAGGGTGAAGCGGATCGACCGTCCGCACCGTCCGCTCTCCTGGTGCAACCGTCCGCCCGACCGTCCGCTGGTGGCATCCAACCGTCCGCTTCGGGGGTCGAACCGTCCGCCGACGGTGCCCGACCGTCCGCCCCGTCATCACGATCCCTATCCTGAGCGGTGTCGTCGGCGGACGGAGCGGACGTTGCGGACGGTCCGTTCCCCCCGTCTGACGGCGGCGGGGGTGCATCGGTATGCTCCAGCCGTATCAGCCGCGACCGCTTCTTGCCCGCCTTCAGGTCGAAGGTGATGGTGACGCCGATGGCGCGGAGGGCGGGTGCAAGCCCGCGCAGCAGGCCGGAGAGGCCACGCGCGCTCTTTGGCCAGTCCTTCTGCCGCGCCGCGTTTTCACCGCCCTGTGCCGCCAGCCGCGCGAGCAGATCGGTCGACGTGCCCTGCCACGGTGCGCGGCCCAGGTCGTCGGTGATGAACGCGAGTAGCGCCGCGCCGATTGGGCTGGCCTCGATGGCCTGCTCGTGACCGGCCGTCCGCGCCCGCGCGTACGCCTCCATGAAGCTGGCCGGCTCGCCGCGTCCCGTCTCAGCGGCCACCGCCCAGATCGCGAAGTCGGCCATACGTGGCAGGCGTGGTAGACTGACTGACCGACGGGTGCGCAGTGCCGCCGCCACGTCGTCAAGCAGTGCGCCGAGCAGGTGCGGGCGGGCTGCCTCGAACGCCGCCCAGAGCGACTTCTCGGGGCGGCGTCGGTCGTCGGGGATCGCCGCGAGCGTCACCTGGACGGTGCGGTCCAGCAGGTCGTCCTTGGCGATGAAGTCGGCGATGCCGGTCAGGATGACGGGCCGCAGTGCATCAAAGAGCGACTCGTCGAAGTCGGTGTACAGTTCGCGCGTCGCGAACCCGCCGCCGGTCGCGAGTCGGCAGAGCGCATCCGAGAGCCACTGTGGCAGGTGCGAGATGTTGTCGAAGGCCACCAGCCAGGAGCCTCTCGCTGCGATAGCAAGGTCGCGAATCTCGCGTGGCTCGGCCCGCAAGTCCGGCATTCGAGGGTCAACCAGTGCTCGGAGCATCCGGGCGGTCGTGGACTTGGCGCTGCCCTGCTCGCCGTTCAGGGCCAGCAGAGGGTACGGCCCGTTCGGATTGAGGCAGCCGCGCAGGAATGCCTTCAGGAGCGGCCAGCCCTCGTCCGTGACGTTCACGAAGGCCCGCAGCCCGTCCAGTGAACCGCCGCTGACCGGCTCCGGTAGGGCCAACGCGCCGGCCGCTCGAACGAAGTTGACGGGCGCGCCCGTCAGCAGCGACCACCCATCAGCCGTAACATGCAGCACGTGCCAGACGGGGTCACCCAGGTCGATGTACAGGCCATCATCCCCATCCGGCGCGATACGCACGTAGACCGGCTCCGTCGGGTTGCCGAACTTCGCCTTCGCCTCAAGCACGTTCATGGCACTTGAGATCGCCTCGCTGTTCGGCGCGCGCTCGGTCTCGGCGTAATACATGCCGACGAGCCAGTGGCGGAACCCCTTCGCACGGAGCGGCCAGCTCTCGGTGTGGTCGGCCACCGCAATACGCGCGTACCCCGTGCCCAGTCCGTCGCAGAACAGCGCGCCGGCCGACCCGATCCGGACCAGTGCGTCAGCGATCGTCTCACGCTCGTCCG
>JBBQBU010000790.1:0-1874 GCA_038318015.1 Chloroflexota bacterium
GCCGGCGTGATCGGATATGAGCCATAGACCAGTTGGCGCTTGGCCATCTGCGCCGCCGCGACGAAGCCCAGTGCGGTCGCCTCGTTGCCCGTGATATTCCGGTACGTGCCTGGCTCAAGCTTGGCCGGTGCCACGCGGTACGTCGAGTGGAACATCTCCGTCGTCTCGCCGAAGGCGTAGCCTGCCTTGAGCGCGCGCGTGTTCGCCTCGGCGATGATCGGTTTGGCGCCGAAGCGCGACTCGATCCAGCGCAGCGTTGGGTCCATGCTCCGCTCGTAGAGCCAGAACATCAGGCCGAGACAGAAGAAGTTCTTGGTCAGGTCGACCTGCTTGCTGGTCATGCCGAGGTCTTCGAGGGCACGCGTATTGAGCGTGCTGACCGGGATCTCGAAGACGTTGTATTGCTTGAGCGAGCCGTCAGTCAGCGGGTTCGTCTCGTACCCCGCCTTCTTGAGGTTGTTGGCGTTGAACGCGTCGCTGTTGACGATCAACGCGCCACCCGCGGGCAGGTCGCCGATGTTCGTGCGCAGCGCGGCCGGGTTCATTGCAACGAGCACATCCGGCTCGTCACCAGGCGTGTAGATCTCAGACGATGAGAAGCTGAGCTGAAAACCGGAGACGCCGGGCAGTGACCCCGCAGGAGCACGGATCTCCGCCGGATAGTCGGGCAGTGTGCTGACGTCGTTGCCGAATACGGCCGCAGTTCGCGTGAACTGCGTGCCGGTCAGCTGCATGCCATCGCCCGAATCGCCCGCGAAGCGGATCGTTACCCGTTCGAGCTCCTGGACGGTGACGTCCTTGTGTGGCGCTGTCTCAGTAGTCACGTGGCGCTCAAGCCCCTTCTGGCTGATCCATCAGCTGGTGCGGTCGTGGCGGTAGGTTGAGGATTTCCTGGGGAAAAGCTTCGGCGATGAACTCGATCAGGTCCTGCTGCCGAAGCAGTCCGACCACAGTGCCGTCCGGCTCCGTCAGTGGCACGTTGCGGTAGCGCCCGCTCTCCATCGCCTGGATGGCCTCGAGCAGGCTCGCGTCGGCCGACAGGGTGTGCGGATCCGGGGACATGAATTCAGATATCGGCTTCGTCTCGTCGACCCCAGCGCCGAGCACTCTGGTCAGGACATCCCGTTCGGTCAGGATGCCGGCCAGCCGACCACTCTCGTCGGTGATCAGGATGGCGTCTCCGCCGTGCGTGCGCATCTGCTCGAGGGCATCGCGCAAGCTCGTTTGGGGTGTGACGGTCGCTGGATCGGGTCGGCCCAGGACGCGGACTTTCTGGGTCCGCAGCTCGAGTCGGCCGATTGCCGTTGTCGTATCTGAGGCGGTCTTTGTCCGGGCGCTGCCCTGCAGGTCGTAGGAGTCCACGTCCCTCTCGGGTAAGGGGAAGTCAGTCGACTGATTCTACTCGCGCACAGCCGAATCTCGGCCCGACATCCCGAGTTGCGGGCGTGGTCGGCCACGCTCCTGAGCGTGGGCCACCGAAAGGCAAGGGGACTGTAAGCCGATTCCCGCATGGAACGGCGCCGTTGTTCTGATCTTGCGCGCACGATGGGACGACCAGTTGCGTCACTTGGTCTCCGCTGTGGGCCGGCGCACTGCGATCTGGAGGAATTCACGTGGACAACAAAGAGCAGATCCAGGGCAAGGTCGAGCAGGCCGAGGGCACCGTCAAGGAAGGCGTCGGCAACGCGATCGACGATCCAAAGATGCAGCGCGAAGGTACGCTCGACAAGACCAAGGGCGACGTCCGTGAGGGCGCGGGCGATGTCCGCGAAGGGATCGACAAGGTTGCCGACAACCTGAAGCGCTAGATCCGTGCCTGCCGGGTTCTCCGGCAGTGGCTGGATAGCAAGAGGCGGGGCGCCCCCCAGGGCGGG
>JBBQBU010000791.1:0-1869 GCA_038318015.1 Chloroflexota bacterium
GATGACGGGTGGTTCAGGAGGCGGCCAGGGTCGGCTGCTTCTGCTGCAACACCGTCAGCAACTCGTCCTTGATCGCATCCACCGGCTGGTCGCCGTGGACGCGGTGCACTAGACGCATTGCTCGGTAATGTTCGAGGACGGGTGTCGTCTGGTCCATGTAGACGTGGATGCGCCGCGCGACGGCCGCCCGCTGGTCGTCGCGGCGCTGCACGAGCCGCCATCCGCAGGTTGGGCAAGAGCCGTCGGCCGGCAGATCGTGCATCTCGACGTGGAACGTGCCGTTGCACTTGTCACAGACGCGGCGGCCGGACAGCCGACCGAACAAGACGTGCTGGGGGACATCAAGATAGAGCGCGACGAGGACGCCGCCACCCCGGGCCGCAAGCTCGGCGTCGAGCGAATCGGCCTGGTGCTGAGTGCGCGGAAAGCCGTCGAGCAGTACCCCGTGCGTCGCGTCTGGTTCTTCCAGGCGCTGCACGACCATCTTGACGACAAGGTCGTCCGGCACAAGGTCGCCACGATCCATGTAGTCCCGCGCCGTGCGCCCTAACGGGGTACCTTGTCTCCGATGATCGCGCAGCAGGTCGCCGGTCGAGATGTGCGGCATCCCGAGCGCCTCGCGCACAAACTCGGCCTGCGTGCCCTTGCCGGCGCCTGGCGCCCCGATCAATAGCGTGACCGTGAATTTGCCAGTTCGCACGATACTCACCACCTCATTCAGGATCCCCGAGCGGTCGCCTGACGCCACGCGATGGTACTGTGGCCCGGCCGCCTCGACGAGAAGTACAGATTCGCAACACGTCTAACCGCCCTGCACGCCGCCATTGGCGCATCAATGACCGGCCGACATTGGCCGTCAATGAAGGGTTGCTGCGAAGGCGCAAAACGGGGCTAGTCGCGCTACAGCGGCACATTGCGTGCCAATCAACTCAGCAGGATAGCGGGCAGTCGTTCACCGACTGCCCACCTCCAGTTTACACCACGAACGGCGGTTTTGATGCCCTGCCAGTGGTCGAATGGTGAAGGTCTGGTCCACGAGCGGGATTTTGACGCTGCCGGCCCTTTGGCAACGTGGGCACGGGCACTGAATGGCATGGCATGATGCTGCCAGCTACGCAGGCGCCAGCCGTCGCGCGGTCGGCTCGTTGCCGCGCTGTTCGGCAGGGGAAGGGGCGCACCCAGGATGCAACGTCGAAGGAGATCGCCAACCATGCTTCTCGGTATCGTGATGGGAGCGGCGGCGCTGACCGCCCTGATTGCAGCGTGCGCGCAGACGCAGGCACCGTCTGGCGGTAGCGCCGGTGGCAGCGATGAAGTGACCACCTCATCCGGCCTGCGCTACACCGACGCGAAGGTCGGGACTGGCACAGAAGCAACGGCCGGCAAGAACGTGTCCGTGCACTACACCGGCACCCTCACGAACGGCTCGAAGTTTGACAGTTCAAAGGACCGCAATCAGCCGTTCGTGTTCCCGCTGGGTGCCGGCCGCGTCATCAAGGGCTGGGACGAGGGCGTGGCCGGCATGAAGGTTGGCGGCGTCCGCAAGCTGACGATCCCCGCGAACCTGGGTTACGGTGCGCAGGGTGCCGGCGGCGTGATCCCGCCGAACGCGACCCTGCTCTTTGAGGTCGAACTGCTCGACGTCAAGTAGCCCCCCGCGCCACCGCGCCGCGCTACACAAGTGCCCCTTGACCTCATCAATGTGAGGCCAGGGGGCACTTGTGTCATATTAGGCTGAAGTAGTACCGGACTGACTGGGCTAGGTTGGACGCGACGGAGAAGCTTGGGACTGGAGGATGGGGACGGTGTCAGGACCGAAAGATCACGTTGTGTCGATTGCACTCACGGGCTTGCGAGGCTTCAGAACCC
>JBBQBU010000792.1:0-1866 GCA_038318015.1 Chloroflexota bacterium
GTGGTCTGATAGAATTGCCGTGCAAGCGCACCAGTGGGGGTTCCCGGACATGATCGCGGTTTTGGACTACGGCGCCGGCAACCTCCGGAGCGTGGCGAAAGCGTTCGAAGCGGTTGGCACCAGCCCGACCGTCACCAACGACCCGGCCGTCATCGCCGCCGCCGATGGGCTGGTGGTGCCTGGCCAGGGCTCAGCCGTCGATTCGATGCGCCGACTTGAAGAGATGGGCCTCGTCGAGCCGATTAAGCAGTTCGTGGCCTCGGGCAGGCCGTTCCTGGGCGTCTGCCTGGGCGAGCAACTCATCTTCGAGTCGAGCGACGAGGGCGACGGCGTCACCTGCCTGGGACTGCTGCCCGGCACGGTCCGGCGGCTGCCGGGCGGCCAGAAAGTGCCGCACATCGGCTGGAACTCGGTCAACATCGTGCGCGAGCATCCGCTGCTGGCCGGTGTCCCGAACAACGCCTACTTCTACTTCGTCCACTCGTATTACGTCGATCCAGCCGACCCGGCCGCCATCGTCGGTGAAACGGACTACGGCGTCACGTTCGCGTCGATTGTGGCGCAGGGCAACGTGTTCGCGACCCAGTTTCACCCCGAGAAGAGCTCAGACATCGGCCTCCTGATCTACCGCAACTTTGCCGGAATCTGCGCGCAGGCTCCTGTCAGTGAGCCCGTGTCGGCCGTCGCCCGTGTTTGAGATCATCCCTGCAATCGACCTCCAGGGCGGGCGCTGCGTGCGGCTGGTGCAAGGCGACTTCGAACAATCGACCACCTACGGCGACGACCCACCCGCGATGGCGCGGCGCTGGGAAGCAGCCGGAGCCTCGCGCATTCATGTGGTTGACCTGGACGGCGCGAAGGCCGGCGGCCCTCGCCAGCTTGAAGTGGTAGCAGCCATCGTGAAGGCGGTGCAGGTGCCGGTGCAGCTTGGTGGTGGCCTTAGGACGGCTGAAGACATCGCGGCGGCGCTGGCGGCCGGCGTTGACCGCGTGATGGTCGGCACGAAAGCCATCGAAGACCCGACATTCATCGACAAGGCGCTGGGGCGCTTCGGGCCGTGCGTCGGCGTCGGCATTGACGCGCGCGACGGCCGCGTAGCCGTGCGGGGCTGGGTGGACATGTCCGACGTGGACGCGCTCGACCTGGCACGCTCAATGGAGGCGCGCGGTGTCCGGACCATCGTCTACACCGACATCGGCCGCGACGGCATGTTGACCGGCCCGAACCTGGACGCCATGAGCCGGATGGCCGACGCGGTGCCAGACGTGGCCGTCATCGCGTCGGGCGGCGTTGGCGCGCCGGGCGACATCCTGGCGCTGGCGAGCACCGGCACCGTGGGCGTGATCGTAGGCAAGGCAATCTACACCGGCCACGTGGACCTTGCCGAAGCGATCAAGGCGCTGGCCGCCAAACAGGCCGCCGGCACGACCGAAGGGGGCACCGGCGCGTGCTGACGCGGCGCATCATTCCGTGCCTCGACGTGAACAAGGGGCGCGTGGTCAAGGGCGTAACGTTTGAGCAGCTCCGCGACGCCGGCGATCCGGTCGCCCTGGCCGAGCTGTACAATCGCGAGGGTGCCGACGAACTGGTCTTCTACGACATCACGGCCTCGGCTGAGGGCCGCGACACGATCATCGACGTGGTGCGCCGCACGGCAGACGCCGTGTTCATCCCGTTGACGGTGGGCGGCGGCGTCCGCACCGCCGACGACGTGCGAACGATGCTCCAGGCGGGCGCGGACAAGGTGTCGCTGAACAGCGCCGCTGTCGAGCGCCCGGAGGTCATCCGCGAGGCGTCGGAGTGGTTTGGTGCCCAGTGCATCGTGCTGTCGATGGACATCACCTGGAACGGCACCTTCTATGAGAT
>JBBQBU010000793.1:0-1851 GCA_038318015.1 Chloroflexota bacterium
GACTCGATCTGGAACAGGCCGATGGTGTCACCTTTGCAGATGCCGTCGTAGACCCGTTCGTCGTAGCGAAAGCCGTGCAGGCTGAGGCGTGGCTCGCCGCGCGCCTCCAGCGCCTCGAAGACGCGCGCCACCACTTTGAGCATCCCCAGCCCGAGCAGGTCCATCTTGATGAGGTTGACCTTGAACTCTTCGCCGAGGATCGCGATGTCGTCCTTGTCCCAGGGGATGATGGTGCGGCCGGGCATCCGGGCCGGCTGGTTGTGGACGACCTCGTGCAGCGGGCGCGCCGAGATAATCATGCCGCCGACGTGGATGGACAGGTGCCGGGGCGCGCCGACCAACTGCTCGCAGAGGGTGACGAGCAGCTTCGCCATGCGCGGGTCAACCGGCAGGCCGCCCCCGCCGCTCTCCAACAGGCTGTCGAGCGAGCGGCGGTCGTACAGGTCTACCGTCTTCGCCAGCGCATCAATCTGGTGCTGCGGCAGCCCGAGCGCGAACGCGACGTCGCGGATGGCGCTGCGGGCGCGGTAGGTGTTGACCTCGCAGACCATCGAGACGCGCTCGCGGCCGTACTTTTCGTAGACGTACTGGATGACCTGTTCGCGGTCCTCGTGGGCGATGTCCAGGTCGATGTCGGGGTACTCGCCGCGCTCCGGCGACGCGAACCGCTCGAACAGCAGGCCGTGTTCCAGCGGGTCGATGGGGCACAACCCCAGGCAGTAGAGCAGCACCGACGCTGGCGCGGACCCCCGGATGCTCACGAGGATGCGCTGTCGGTGGCAGAAGTCCACCACGTCTTTGAAGACCAGCAAGTAGCCCGGCAAGTCCAGCAACTTGACGATGCTAAGCTCATGGACGATGCGATCTTGCAGCTTCGCGGTGATCGAGCCGTAGTATGTTCGCGCGCCCTCCCAGACCGCTTCGACGAGCACATCGTAGGCCGTCTGGCCTTCCGGGATGGCGTCCGGGCGTGGGAACTCGTAGTGCAGGTCGGTCAGTTCGAACGTGCAGCGCGCGGCGATCTCGACGGTGGCGGCAAGCTCCTCCGGGTGCGCGCGGAACAGGCGGGCCATCTCGGCTGGCCCCTTCAGGCAGCGCTCATCGTTCGGGAACAGCAGCGGCGGCCGGTCGGCGGTCGGCTGGGCGGCCTGCTCCAGCGGCACGCGCTGGCGGATCGCCGTGACGACATCGTGCAGCAGGGCACGGTCCTTCGTGGCGTAGTGGACGCCGTTGGTGGCGACGCAGCGCAGCCCGAGCGCTAGGGCCATCCGGCGCAGGGCAGCGTTGTGCGGCTCCTCGCCCGGCACCAGATGTCGCTGGATCTCCACGAAGAGGCTGTCCGCGCCGAACAAGTTGCAGAGGGCGGCGAGGCGTGCGTGCATGGCCTGGGCGGGCCGCGCCAATGCGATCAGTCCGGCAGTGCGCCCGCGCAAGTTGTCCAGGGTGATGTGCGGATCCGGTGTCCCCTCACCCCCCCTGGCGCTAGTGGCACCCTCACCCCCGGCCCCTCTCCCACAAGCGGGAGAGGGGAGACGGATTGGTGGCTCCCCCCTCTCCTGCTTGCGACGTAGTTCGTGGGAGAGGGAGGCTGGGGGGGCGAGGGGTGTCCCCAGCACTCGCACGTCGTCGGGTGCGAGGTGGCTGCGGTGTGCGCGGTCGAGGAGCCAGCAGAGGTTCCGGTAGCCGGCTACGTCGCAGACGAGCAGCACTAGGCGTTCGCCGCCCTCAAGCAGCAGCTCGGCCCCGATGATTGGGCGGGGAGACGCGTCGCCTCGATCCGCGCGGGCCTTCGCTTCGGCGGCGAACCGGACGATACCGTAGAGGCCGTGATTGTCCGTCAGGGCGAGGGCC
>JBBQBU010000794.1:0-1839 GCA_038318015.1 Chloroflexota bacterium
GCGCGCCCGTACGCGCACCTCGACCCAGGTGCCCGGCGGCGTCTCCGCGTTCCAGGATGGGATAACCTCGCGGAACGGCGCGGCGGTGGCCTGCACGGGACCGATAGCAAGGCCGGCGTTGTCGTCTGGTCGCGCCAGGCCGAAGGTATCCGCGCCGCCCGACGGTACGTCCATGTCGAGCAACAGGCCGCGTTCGGCTGCCCGCACGCCGTCAAGGGTCCAGCCCACGAAGCCGGTGGTTGCGTCTGCGCGCCACAACAGGTGCACCGGTTCCTCGGCGGCCTGGGCCGGATCTGGCACGGTCGTCACCCCCGGCCCGACCGCCGCGACGGCCACCAGCAGCAACAGGACGAGCAGGCGCATCGGTAGCCCTCCGGCCAGGATCGCATGACGAGCACCGAGTAAGGATACCGCAGGGGCCTGGCACTGCCACGCCCGTAAGCGTGGGGGTGAGTTCGCGTCCCGACGACCACTAGATCGAGGCGGGTTTGCCAGCGGCAACCCCCACGAGGCGGCGGCACGCTGGCCGAACGTACGTGTAGGGGCACGATTCATCGTGCCTGAGCGCGCCATGGCGTGCGAACGGCGAAGTGTTGGGGGGGACGGGCGGCCGGCGGTCAGCCAGGAGGCGGTTCGCGCAAGGATCTTGAAAGGTGCGCCGTGTCGTTGTTGCCTTGACATCTTTTGCCGCCTGAACCATAGTGCTGGTGCGTGTGAGGCTCCGCGACGACCCGGTAACGTGGCCGGTACCCGTCGTGCCAATGACGGATGACAGCGCACCGCTCGCTCGACCGGCCCCGGCCGGCGTGTGTTCTGGGCGGCGCTGATGGGGGTTGCCATCACTGCGTATCTCGTGCGCCGCCTGGGTCACTCGCTGCTGGTGCTGGTTGGCGTACTCGCCATCGTCTTCGTGCTGGGGCGCGGTATCGGAGATCCCGCGCGCATCATGCTGGCCCCGGACGCCCCGCAAGAGCAGTATCTCGCCACGCGGAAGCAGTTCGGCTTCGACGATCCGCTGTACGTGCAGTTTGCGCGCGTCGCGTCTGGCTGGGCGCAAGGCGACTTCGGCATGTCGATGTGGCAGCGCGTCCCGTCGTTGCCGGTGGCGCTGAGCCGCGTGCCGGCGACGCTGCATCTCGCGCTCGCCACCGCGCTGATCGCAATTCCCACGGCCATCGTCATCGGGACCATCTCGGCGATCCGGCCGCGCTCGGCGCTGGATCGGGCGCTGACGGTGCTGTCGCTGGGGGGCGTCTCCACCGCCGAGTTCTGGCTCGGGTTGATGCTGATCCTGCTCTTTGCGGTGCAGCTCGGGTGGCTGCCGACATCGGGCTACGGCGGCCTGGAGTACACCTTGTTGCCCGCGCTGACGCTGGCGTTTCGCCCGATTGGCCGCATCGCGCAGGTGGCGCGTGGCGCGATGCTCGACGAGATGAGCAAGGCGTACGTCGTGACGGCGCGCTCCAAAGGGCTGTCGGAGCGCGTGTGCACCTTCGGCCACGCGTTCCGCAACGCCGCCATCCCGATCATCACCCTGGCCGGCGACGAGACGGCCTCGTTGTTGAACGGGGCTGTGGTGGTGGAAACCGTCTTCGGGTGGGCGGGCATCGGCTCGCTGCTGATCCAGTCGATTGGCCGGCGCGATCTGCCGCTGGTCGAGGCGACCGTGTTCGTGATCGCCGTGCTGATTATCTCGCTCAACCTGATCGTAGACCTGATCTACACCAGGGTTGATCCTCGGATTCGCTTTGGCGGGGCCGCCGCCGGCTGACATGGTGGCTGCCACGACGGCGGCTGTCGGTCACGTCACGCACGAGGGAGAGCAAATGGCTGAGATGC
>JBBQBU010000795.1:0-1822 GCA_038318015.1 Chloroflexota bacterium
AGCCGATTCCTCTCGCGTCATCTCAAGTGGAGCGAGCGTGCGGGCGCAATCGAGGGATGTCAAGCCTGGGATATCCTCTGCCGAGATCCCTCCACTCCACTCGTAAGCTCGTTTCCATAAGTATCGTCACGCTGCGCGCAACGACATCGGTCGGGATGACCGTGGCGATTATTGCCCGCCGGCCCAGATCAACGCCAAAAACACCCGGTCGCTTTCGGGATTCTGCTGTTTCCCCCGCGATTTCGGTGCGGCTCGACGAGGCAGGCCAGGCCGGACACAGCAATGGCGTCCGGTGTCAGCGGCTTGGGGTTGGGTTGGGCCGGGCCGGGCCGCCGGGCAGCACATTGGACGGGTTGAACAACGACGGCGGCGCGCTTGATCCGCCGGACCCGCCGGTGATGGGGGCGGTGCGCGTCGGAGCCAGGATCGGGGCCGGCTTCGGAGCCGGGGCGGGCGCTGGTGCCGGGGTGGCCGGCTTCGGGGCCGGTTCTCGCGCCGGGGCTGGCGCACGGGCTGGCTCCGGCTCGCGGGTGGGCTGGGCCGGCGCGGCCGGCTTGGCCGACGGTCGCGTGGTCGTGCCGGCGCCCGGGCGTGAGGCTGCCGGTGCGGCCGTGGGCGAGCCTCGAACTTCAAGCGGCGGCAGGTAGACTACCGGCGAGCCGCGCCCGGCGATGACCTCACGCATGGTCGGGTCCGGTGTGGGCTGCGGGATGTAGGTCGGTGCGATGTCGGTGCTGCCGGACACCGGCCGCGAGCAACCGGCCGCCGTGAGCGTGACGAGCAGCGCGCCTATCGCGAGGCCTGCGAGCGGCCGGGGCGCGATACCCGCCAGCAGACGCGGCGCGATACCCGCGAAGAGGCGCGGTACCGCACTGGCGAGCGGGCGTCTCGTTCGCTGCTCCACCCGCTGTGCCGTCACACACGCCTCCTGCCTCGCGGCCTGCGCCGACCGCAAGCCAGTTGCTGCCCGGGCCAGTTTCCGCTGCTGAAGTATTGAGCACGCCGCACGCCGGAGCCAGCCCGAACGTGTCCATACGCCCTGGAACGGGGCGAACCGCCCCACCTGTCGATGAACTGTAATACGCGCGGCAACTGCTTGGGCAGGTTTGTTGCGGCTCAGTTCGCGCTTATGGACGGGGTGGAATCCGCACGCTGGTGCCGACGCGCACGGCGTCCGGGTTGTCGCCGATAGCGGCTCGGTTCGCATCGTAGATGCGTCGCCAGAGGGCAGGGTCGCCGTAGAACTTTTCGGCGATGGTTGCCAGCGTGTCGCCGTCGGCGATGGTGTACGCCTCGCCGGCCGCTGGCGACGGACTGGGTGACGGACTTGGAGAGGGCGACGGCGGGGCTGGCGAGGGTAGCACCGTCTGGGTGTTCGGTGAGGGGGTAGCGGCGGCCACCGGTGCGCCAGGGCTTGGCGTGGGCGGGCTCCCACCGACCCAGCCGCAGGCCATGATGAGCACCGACCCAACAATCAGGACGTGAACGGTCCAGCGTACGCCGGCGTATCGTGCGGTTGTTGATGGCTTCAGCATGATGCCCGAAATGTACGTCCTGACTCAGGTTGCTGGAACACGAGGAGGCACGATTGATGCCGGTTCGTGACCTGGCCGCTGTGCGCCGCCGATAGGCACCTTTGGGGCACCTTGGGGAGGAGATGAGCCCGGCAGAGCGCGCCGTGCTCGCGCCGTCGCCTGCATGATGCTGGCGTTGCTGCCATGGGCGGGGCCGTGCCTGTCCTGCTCGTTGCGGAACAGCTAGGTGTGGCGGCACGGAGCGTGCAACGGCGCGGCTGATGGAGAGCCGACAGTGAGCCGGGTAG
>JBBQBU010000796.1:0-1817 GCA_038318015.1 Chloroflexota bacterium
GATCTCGGCGCGGTATGTGCACTCCGCCGGAACGACCGTCACAGCTCCGCGGCAGCCCTTATCTGGCTTACCTGCCACAGACGCGGCATGCAGACGCCGCGGCCTCCGCGCTGAGGCCGCGTCGATCTATATCAGGGGAAACCGAATGGTGCGGAGGTGGACGGATCGGCGTACCGTGATTGGGCAGACGGGCGGGTGGTCGGCAGGCGAGTGCTCACCTAGAATGTCGGCGCGATGCGCGGCCGGGTAGCTGAACTGGCCCGGCATTGCGATAGGGTTTCAGCGGGATCGAGGCACGACACAGACTCGCCCCAGGCGGGGCGAACCGGAGGACGTGGATGCCGAGGCTCACGGTGATCGAGGCGGGGCGCCTCGTGGACGGAACAGGTACCGAACCAATCGAGGCAGCCCGGATCGTCGTTGAAGATCAGCGGATTCGCGAGGTCGGACCGGCCAGTCAGGTCAAGGTGCCGGGCGGTGATATCGACCGCATTGACTTCTCTGAGTTCACGATCCTCCCCGGCTTGCTCGATGGTCACGTGCATCTCGTGTTCAGCGCGCTCCCCACGACCCTGCCCGACATCCTGGCTGACGACAACCCGCGCATCCTGCTACGAGCCGTCCACAATGCCCAACTGGCGCTGCGCGTTGGCGTGACGACCGTCCGCGACTGCGGCGGCCGTGCCCACCAGACCCTCAAGCTGCGCGACGCCATCGCGGACGGCATCGTGCCGGGGCCGCGCATCATGGCTGCTGGCCCGGCAATCACCGTTACCGGAGGGCACTGCTACTTCTTCGGGGGCGAGACGGATTCGGTGGACGGTATCCGCAAACTGGCGCGTCAGTTGGCGAAGGATGGTGTCGATTTCTTCAAGATCATGGCGACTGGCGGCCGGATGACGCCGAACACGAACGTCACGGCAGCGCAGTTCAGCGTCGAAGAAATCTCAGCCCTCGTCAGCGAGGCCACCCGATTGAACCGCACAGTGGCCGCCCACGGGCACGGGACGGCCGGCATTCGCAACGCTGTCGCCGCCGGCGTCACGACGATCGAGCACTGCACCTGGGTCTCAGAGCATGACGACACGGTGGTGGACTACGACCCGGCCGTTGCGGACGAGATGGCCCGCAAGGGCATCTACCTCAGCCCGACGATCAGCCCGAGCCGCGTCGGCAACACGGCGGCCGATGCTCACCTGAGCGAAGTTCGACGCCGAACCCTCGGCATGCGCCCGAAGATCCGTGAAGCCCAGCGCGACATGCTGGCGCGTGGCGTTAAGATCATTGGCAGTACCGACGCGGGCGTCGCGAATGTCCCCCTCGACTCGATGCCGAGCGAGCTTGAGGCCGCGGTTGACGAGCTTGGCCTGACACCGATGCAGGCGATTACGGCGGCGACGTACACTGGTGCCCAGGCGTTTGGCCGGGCTGACGACTTCGGGTCGCTCCAGGTGGGGCGGCGCGCGGACTTCCTCGCATTCGAGGGCGACCCATCGAAGACGATCACCGACATTCGCAAGCTTCGCTGGGTCTTCAAGGACGGCGTGGCCGAAGTTGAGAATGGTCGCCTGATCCGCTGCTAGCGGACGGGCTGGGACGGGGATGGACGAAGAGAATCGGCCGGAAAAGTTCTGGGCGCGCGTGCTCTTTCAGCAACGCCGTTTGACGGATGTCGAGTGGCGGCTCGGGCTGGCAGTCGTGGGTATCGCGCTGTTCCTGACCTGGCTGATCTACTGGACGTTCATTCCGCGCCTCATCGCAGACACGCTGATGGGGATCGGCTCGCTGATCGGCTGGATCGTCGGGTTATTCAGCGG
>JBBQBU010000797.1:0-1810 GCA_038318015.1 Chloroflexota bacterium
AGCTTGGCCCGCATTACCGACCGTTCAGACCCTCTGGACATCCCATTTCGTTAGATTCGCGCAGCCTTCGCTCGCTTAATGTGCATCTTCGCAACTCCTTGTGACCCGCCGCCCTGCCGGATTGAGCAGATACGGTGGTGACACTACTCGCTACTCAACAGATCAGCCGCGCTGGTGTGTGAGATCCTTCGACTGCGCTCGGGATGACATGGGTAGAAGGCTCGGCAGGACACGAACATCTGCCACGCGCCAGGGGCACGAACACCCGGCACTGGCACCCGGCACTAGCCACTGCGACCGCATGACTCCCCCTCTCCCGCAAGCGGGAGAGGGGGCTGGGGGTGAGGGTTGGCAGGCGCTCCACCTCAGAGGCGGTAGAACGTCCGCGCGTTCGTGTTCCACAGCTTCCGCTTCGCGTCGTTGGACAGGCCCGCCGTCACCTCGTCCAGCGTGGCCGCCCACCGCCGATACGGCGACGCCATCAACACCACCGGCCAGTCGCCGCCGAACATCACCCGATCCTCGCCAAACTGCTCGACGATGTGCTCGATGTACGGCGCGACATCCGCCGTCGTCCACTGGTCCTTGTCGGCCTCCGTCACCACGCCGCTGAGCTTGCACATCACGTTCGGGAACGACGCCAACTCGCGGATCTCGTCGCGCCACGGGTCGAGCAAACCCGCCTTGATGTCGGGCTTGCCGATGTGGTCCAGCACGAAGTTGACGTTCGGGCAGGCCCGCACCAGCGTGATCGTGTTCTTCAGGTGGCGATGGTAAACGCAAATGTCGAACGACAGGTCGTACTCGGGCAGGATCTGCACGCCGCGAATGAAGCCCGGGCGGACACAGAAATCGTCGTCCGGCTCGTCCTGGATCAGCCGGCGGATGCCCTTGATGCGCGGATCAATCGCCGTCATCGCGTCGAGGAACGAGCGGGCGCAGTCGCCGTCCTCCAGCGGTGCCCACGGGACGATGCCCAGCACCGGCAGCGGCTCGGCCGGCAGGTCGGCCACCCACTTTGCTTCGAGCAGCGCGTAGGCCGGCGAGACCTCGACTTGCAGGTAGACGATCCCCTCAACGTCGAGGCCGGCCGTATGCTCGCGGTAGTCGGCCTGCAAGAACGGCCGGCCGATGCGCTCGTTATTGTCGAGCCAGGGCATCCGAAACCGCGTCGGATCCCACAAGTGCACATGCGAGTCAACAATCGGACCGAGTGGCATGGCAGTTCCCCCTGTCATGGAGACACGGCGGCACACGCGGCCGCCGCGTACATCGTCGGGGTCAGGCTACCACGGACGGGCGATCCCTCGTGTGCGCGCCACCCAGCAGCCAGCAAGGGCGCGCAGACACGCAGCGACTAGGAGCGGGCAGCCCGCAGGTCACTCGGGAACTCCTCAATTTCGACCAGCGAGAACTGTACAAGTGCAATCCGCGCCGGGGGCAGTTTGGCCGTCGCCCAGGTGCGTTTCGGGGTGGTGTCCAGGACTTCGCGCACGCGCCGCCGCGTCTCTTCGATAGCTGTCTTCATGGTGCCAGTCTCCAGAGTCTCGCCACAGTCTTGCAACATAAACGAGCCAACTCGTCACCGGCTCCATAAACATTCGATGAAGGCGTGAATTGGGCGCGTCTGCCTACCGCTGCACAATCCGTTCCTCAAAGCGCAGACGAGCGGCCGGCCAGTCCCGGTCAAGCAGGCGGAACCAGGCCGTGTCGCGGTTGCGGCCCTTCACGATGAAGTGCGCTTCCTGGATACCCTCGAACCTGAAGCCCATCCCAAGCGCCGCCCGCCGCGACCGCTCGTTCAGCGCGT
>JBBQBU010000798.1:0-1770 GCA_038318015.1 Chloroflexota bacterium
CACCTACCAGATGAAGGCGAACAACAAATCGTTGACGTTGGTGTTTGTTGGACCGGTAATCAGCAGATCGCCCAGCGCCTCGAAGAAATGGTACGCATCGTTGTTGGTCAAGTAGGCGTTCGGATCGAGGCCCGCTGCCTGCGCGCGGGCCAGCGTCGAGCCGTCGGCGAGTGCACCGGTCGCGTCGTTCGGCCCGTCATTGCCGTCCGTCGCCAGCGCCGCGATGATGACGTTCTCCAGCCCAGCGATCTTGAATGACGCCGCCAGCGCGAGTTCCTGATTGCGGCCGCCCAGCCCCGATCCGCGCACCGTCACCGTCGTCTCGCCGCCCATGATCAGACAGGCCGGCAGCGGCAATGGCCGAGCGGTCGCGGCCTCTTCCCGGGCCAGCGCCGCGACGACCTTTGCAACCTCGCGGGCCTCGCCCTCAACGTAGGTCGTCAGGAGCAGCGCCGACATGCCCTCCTGCTCGGCTTGCTCCACGCCGGCGGCAGCCGCAAGGTCGTTGCTCGCCACAACGACGGTCTGCACGCGGTCAAAGAGCGGGTCGCCGGGCTTCGGCGTGTCGGCAATCTTGCCGTCGCGGCCGTCGCGCAGGCGCTGCGCCACCGTTGCCGGCAGCCGATCCCAGATGCCGAACCGCTCGACGATGGCACAGGTGTCGGCGTAGGTGCTAGTGTCCGGCACAGTCGGGCCGGACGCGATAACATCCAACGGGTTGCCCACTACGTCCGACAACACCAGCGCCAGCACATCGGACGGCGCGGCCAACCGAGCCAGCCCCCCGCCCTTCGCCTGCTCCAGATGCTTGCGGATCGTGTTCAACTCGTTGATGGTGGCACCGGCCCGCAGGAGCACATCCGTCGTCTGCTGCATGTCAGCCAGGCTGATGCCGTCTGCCGGCAGCAGCATCAGCGCCGAGCCGCCGCCCGACAAGGTCACGACCACTAGATCACGCGGCCCGGTCGTCGCGAGCAGCGCCACTACTTCGGCAGTGCCGTCTACGCAGGTCTCGTCAGGAATCGGGTGCGACGCCTCGCGAAGCCGCACAGTCCGAGTGGGGTGGGTGTGGCCGTGCTTCACCACGACGAGGCCAGCCATGCAGAGTGCCCCAAACACATCCTCGACGGCCGCAGCCATCGGTGCGCTGGCCTTGCCCGCCCCCACCACGATCACGCGGTCGTAGCTCGCAAGATCGTAGGTGCGGCCAGCGACTGTCACCTGCTCGCCGTCCCGCTGGAGCGCGCGCCGCACGGCCTCGCCCGGCTCGACGGCAGCCAGCGCGGCCTGCATGACGCGCGTCACGGCTGCGCGCCGATCACGAGTCGACGGATCGGCCAGCAACCGATCACCGAACGAAAAGACGGGCATCTGGGCCGACGACTCGGTCATGCAGCATCCCCATTGAGGCAAAGTGAGGTCTGGTAACAAGCAGGCCGGCGTCACGGCCCACCGTATGGTAACAGCGCGGGGATGGTGACAGACCGGGTCTGGCGAACAGTGCGCGGGCGCTAGTATGCGTGCCGCGCGTGCTGGCGCTCGTGGTCGAGCAGCCACCGCTTGCGCTCCAGCCCCCAGAAGTAGCCGGCCAGCGCGCCGTCGGTGCGGGTCACCCGGTGGCACGGCACAATCGGCGAGATCAAGTTAGTCGCACAGCCGGTCCCGACCGCCCGCGCGTAGCCCGGACCACCGAAGCCCAAAGCGAGATCTCGGTAGGTGGAAACCAGGCCGGGCGGCAACGTACGCAGCGCGGCCCAGACCCGTTGGCGG
>JBBQBU010000799.1:0-1765 GCA_038318015.1 Chloroflexota bacterium
CATCGCCGCCACGAGGTTGTCGGCCGCCTGACGGCCCTGCCGGAGGGCATGCTGCGCCGTGGGCGGGCACGGCTGCCCGTCGCGATCCGAGTCAGGGATGCGTGCGCAGTCGCCGACAGCCCAGACGCCGTCGAATCCGTCGACCCGCAGGTTCTCGTCCGTCGCGAGGACGCTGCTTCCGCCCCCGGACATCAATGAAGAAACCAACGGCGCCGGCTCGGTGCCGGCAGTCCAGACGAACGTCTCGGTTGCGATAGCAGCACCGTCGCTCAACGACACTCCGTCCCGGCTAGCTCCAGTCACACGCACGCCGAGCGCAAACTCGATCCCCCGGCGACGAAGCCGGTCAAGGGCGTAGTCTCCGAGCTCTGCGCTCAGTTCGGGAAGGATCCTGTCCCTGGAGTGAATGAGGACAAAACGAAGCTCATTCAGTTCGATCCGGGGATGGTAGACGAGCACATCACGGACGAGGTCGTGCAATTCGGCGACGAGTTCCACGCCGGCAAAGCCACCGCCGGCCACCGCGAACGTGAGGAGACGACGGCGGACGTCGACCGCTGGCTCGTTCTCGGCCCGATCGAGAAGCCCGATGACATGGTCGCGAATCTCGGTCGCGTCGGCCAGCGACTTGAGCGTGAACGCCCGCCCGGCGACGTCCGCCAGGCCGCGGAATGCAGGGACGGCGCCGACGGCCAGGACGAGCTGGTCGAAGGGAATCACCTCTGCCGCCGTGTCGTCGGACGAGCGAATCCGGACAGTTCGGGCATCTGTATCGACCGCTTCCACGGTTGCCCGCCGAATTGTCGTCCGCGGGCAGGTCGCCCGAAGCGGCGCAGCGACGTGCCTCGGCACGAGCGATCCAGAGGCGACTCCGGCCAGCATGGGCGTGAACAAGAGGAAGTTGTTCTCGCTGACCATGGTGACCGAGACCTCCGGCCTGTGGCTCAGCAACTGCTCCAGCCGTTGGGCGGTCGCGACACCGCCAAAGCCGCCGCCCACGATCACGACACGATGTCGGATTTCAACGCCTGTCGCCGCGACCGGCCCGAGTACCGCCCGATCACTGATGACCAGACTGCCGGCGGCATGGAACACGAGGGCCGCGAGGCCCCAGGTCAGGACGTTCGCGATCAGCAACGGAAAGGCCGCGGATGCCTCGGCGACTGACCATCCTGGGCCGGTCGCCGTGATCAGCGGGATGGCAGTCAGCCAGACACTTGCCCACCAGAGGAGGCCGAACAGGAGCCCGCCCCCGACCGTGGCGGCGAGCCGCCCCGGCTGAAAGCGATAGAGCGAGCCAAAGAGAGCGCCGCCACACGCGTTCAGCAGGAGAAATGCCAGCCACCCGACGATCGGCGGATCGACGCGCAGTGGCTGGGTCCAATCGAGGCGGCCCTGGCCGGCAAGGATGACGGCGACTGCGAGGCCGCCCGCCAAGCCCGCGCCGGCCCCGAGGCCGGCGTCCGTCTTGCGCGATGCGTCCATCGTCTACTCCGCCGCGCGATCCGAGATCGCCCGTCTCAACTGTGCACGCTGTGGACCTCTGCCAAGTGGCATCGGGCGACTCTCCTTGAGGATGATCTGTGGACGTTACGGAGGCCGCATGACGCGCGTGAGTCGAATCAAACCCTCATCATCGAAGTCCACTGATACAGCACTGGCAAGCGGGTTGCTAACGGATGGGTCAGCGGCTACTCGACGAAGGACGCGACCTCGTCAAGCGACTTCCGCCTGAGGTCGGGCACCACGCAGTCGTCGGCCGGGT
>JBBQBU010000800.1:0-1764 GCA_038318015.1 Chloroflexota bacterium
CACCACTCGCGCCAGAGCATCCGGTACGCGTCCTCGGCGGCGCGGGTGTAGGCGCGCGTGTCGCCGATGGGCGACGCCAGCAGCCGCGCTCGGAGGGTAGCACGCTCGCTGGCGAGCCGTCCCAGATCGGCGGCGGCCTGACAGGCCCGTGCGACGTACGCATCGGCCGAGGCGGTCACGAAGTCGGCCAGCCCAAGCGCCGTCAGGAACGAGGCCGATAGCCGCCCGGCTACCCCCTCGCCCAGCAGCGTCACCACCGGCACGCCCATCAGCAGGGCCTCGACGGTCGTGACGCCGCCGGTATGCGGGAAGGTGTCCAGCACGATGTCAACGTCAGCGTGCGCGGCTAGATGCTCCAGTCGCGTACTCTGGCCCCGCAGCATGATGCGCTCGCGGGCAACGCCGCGCGCCGCAAGGTCGGCCACCAATTGCTCGCCGGCGGCGTCTCCGTCATGCGCGCCCGTCTTGATCAGCAGCCGCGCATCGGGGACGGCCAGCAGCACGCTCGCCCAGGCGTCGCGGACGGCCGGGGAGACTTTCGGTAGGCGGTTGAAGGTGCCGAACGTGACGTGCCCGCGCGCCAGGGCCGGCGGCGACGAAATCGGCGGCAGTTCGGCGGGTGGCTCGAAGCAGATGGCGCTCGGCAGGGCGACGATGCGCTCGGCGTACTCGGCTTCCTGGGTCGGCGGCACCACCACCCGGTCGATCAGCAGGGCGTCCATCACGTCAAGGCCGGTGCCGGTGGCGTACCCCCAGGCCGTCACCTGGACCGGGGCGGCCTTGCGCGCGAAGACCGGCAGCCGGTTGCCGGCCGAGTGGCCGGAGAGGTCCACCAGCACGTCGATCTCGTCCGCGCGGATCAGGTCGGCCAGGGCGTCGTCGCTGATGTGGGCGACGTCGCGCCAGCCGACAGCCAGCGTCCGCGCCTCCTCGGTGACAGCATCGGAGACGGTTGCGCTGGAGTAGCAGTAGACGTGTACCTGCGCGCGGTCGTGCGCCCGCAGGATCGGCATGAAGATGGTTGAGGCCGAGTGGTGGTAGAAGTCGGCCGAGACGTAGCCGACCCGCAACGGGCGCTCCGGTTCTGGTGCGTTCGGGTGGCCGGCCGGGCGGTCTCGCCACGCTTGCCCGAACCGCTCGTTCCAGCGGCGGCGCTCGGTGCGGGCCTCCGCAGCCATGTCGGGCAGCAAGTCCAGCGTGAAGATCAGGCCGCTGTGGGTGACGGACGAGTCCGGGTTGTGAACGAGCGCCTGCCGGTAAGCATTGGCCGCATCGGCGGTCCGGCCGACCACCTGGAGCGTGCCGGCCAGATTGAGCCAGACGTTGGCGGCAGTTGGGGCGAACGCAAGCGCCCGGTCGTAGCAGCCGATGGCGTCCTCGGCGCGCCCGACCGCCCGCAAGATGGTGCCGTGCATATCGTGGGCGCGGGCGTCGCCAGGGGTAGCCTGGACGGCCTGTTCAATGGCGGCCAGCGACTCGTCGGGCCGCCCTTGCTGGATCAGCACGCCACTTAGGTTGATGAGTGCGTCAGGGTAGCCCGGCCGCAGCTTGAGGGCGCGTCGGAGCCGGGCATCGGCGGTGTCCAGTTGCCCGAGCGCAAGGTACAGTGCCCCCACGTTGTTGAGCGTCTCGGCGTGATTCGGGCGCAGCTTCAGCGACCGTTCAAAGCTGACGATCGCCTCCGGGATCCGCCCGAGCGCCTGGAGCAGCACGCCCTGATTGTTCAGCGCGTCCACGTGGTCCGGCTGGAGCGCGAGCGCCTGC
>JBBQBU010000801.1:0-1740 GCA_038318015.1 Chloroflexota bacterium
GTTGCTCGCTGCCGCCCTGCCGAGCCGCGCCCTGGCCCGCCGCTGCGACGATGCCGACGGCCGCGGGTCTCGCACGGACGATCTGGTGCGGCGGGCGAGCCTCGGCGCGCTGACGGTGATGGGCTTCGTGCTGGGGGCGGTGCTGGGCGCGCCGGAGATCGTGACCAGCCCAACCGCCATCATGGCGGGCGTCGTCGAACAGGCGCGCATCGGGGCCAGCCGCTGGAACGGCCAGTCTGAGGCACCGGTCTGGCGGCTGTACGCCGAGACGGTGTGGTACGGGCTGGGTTGGCCGGTCCTTGCACTCGCGGGCGTGGGGGCCGTGGTGCTGGCGCAGCGGTCGCCGTGGATGCTGCTGGCCCAACTGGCGGTGCCGCTGGTCTGCCTCGCCGTGATGCTGCGGCAGGAGTTGTTCTTCGGGCGGTTCGCGCTGCCGCTGTTGCCGTCACTGGCGCTGCTGGGCGGCGTTGGGGTGGTGGCCCTGGCGCGGATCGGGGCGCACGGCTCGCGGTCGCCGGTCGTGGCGGCAGCGGCGCTATCGCTGGTCGTGCTGCTCTCGGCCCTGGTCCCGGCCATCATGACGACGGCGCGCCACAACCAGTTGGCGACCACGCCGGATACGCGGCTGCTGGCGCTCCAGTGGCTGCGCGAGCGCCCCGACAGCCCGCGCGTCGCTACGGAGACGTACGGGCAGCCCATCGTCTGGGAGGGCAGCCAGGCACCGCGCGGCTACCGTCTCCAGCGAATCGGCAGCTTCGTGGACCCGGCGACGGTGAGCCGGCTGGCCTGCGACGACACCCGCTACTTCCTGGTGGCGAACCTGACGGCCGAGCGGGAGCTTGCCCGCCGGACGCGCCCCGGACCGACCGGCTACGACATCCTGGCGCGCGACGGGCGCATCGTCGAGACGTTCGACCCGTTCTGGCCGGGCATGGCTGCGCCGGCGCACACCGACAACACCGGTATCCCATTCTGGTACCTGGACGCCTACGCCCGGCCCGGCCCGAAGATCGTGGTGTACGAGCTGAAGGACGAGGCTGCGGTATGCGCGCAGGGACGCGGTCGATAAGGGCACAGGCGGCAGTCTGGGCACGCAACAGGCCAGCGTGGTTGCACGCCGGCCTGCTCGGATGAAGCTGAGGCTGCGGGCTAGAAGCCGACTTGCAGCGACGGGGCGAGCCGCACCGGCGCGAGCCGGCGGGCGGTCTGGGCCGGTGCCGCCGCGAGGGCCGGGCGCGCGACCGGCGTCATCAGGGCGTGGAAGGCGCTGCTGATCGGGCTGAGGCAGGCGACCCACCACGGCTGACGGGCGGCTTCGGCGGCGGCCTTTGCGAGCAACTGGGCGCGGACCCGTTGCTGATAGCGGTGCATCAAGACGCGCGGATCGTCCACGCTACCATCGAACACCGATCGTTCGCAAAGCTGTCGCCGCTGGATCATCTCGCTACCCCCACATCGCTCTGGCGCGCATCTCCGAGCTAGACGCCTCATCAGCACGAATCCTGAGAGCGTGCTGACACTCCTGAGTCTATGGCGCGCATATGGAGATGCGGAATTGGCGAGGTTGCGATGGGGTTACTGCGCGCGGTGCGGTGCCTGAACGATGGGTGCGGCGGGTTTGCCAGCGGCAAACCCCTACGAGCTGCGGGTGCATGGCCGCCGCGCACTTCGTTTTTCGTCGGGCCGTGCTCCCCTATCCGGCTTGGGGGAGTGGGGCTGGGGGTGAGGGCTTGCGGGAGA
>JBBQBU010000802.1:0-1737 GCA_038318015.1 Chloroflexota bacterium
TATCTGCTGGGCCAGCCCACGGACGGCCGCTACCTCTAGTTGCTGGCAACATCCTCCTCGACAGGCTGATCGAGTTGGGAGAGGCAGTCGCGCGGAGATACGATGATGACCTTGCCATGACATTGCGCGTGGTCCTGTATCCCCGCTGACACGGTACCAGCGGGCCGTACGGCACTCAATACCTGGGGCAATTGCAGACCCGTGGAGATGACTGAAGCTGCAATCAGGCGGGCTGAGGCGCAAAGGAAGGCCGGCCTGTCACCAGGCCGGCCCTTGCGGGCACGCCGCGCGCCACGGGGCAGCGTGGGTGGCTACTTCGGCTGCACCAGCTCGATGCGGACGTTGTCCGGCCCCTTGATGAAGGCGATCCGCGTCGTCGGGGCGAAGTCCCACGGCTCAACCTCGATCTCGACGCCGCGCTGCCGGAGGTCTTTGACCGTCGCGTCGATGTCGGCCACGCGCAGCCCGAAGTGGTCCGCGCCGTAGTGCCGGGTGCCGGCCTCGGCCAGCGTCTCGCCGTCACGCGCGGGGCGCAGCAGGACGTTCGAGCCGCCGAGTTGGAGCGTCACGCCGGGGACGCCGCGTGAGTCGCGCCGGTCGACGAACTCAGCCCCGACGCCGTCCACGAACCAGCGTTCGGTGGCCTCAAGGTCGGAGCAGAAGACGTGAATGTGGTGGAACTGGTAGCTTCGCGCGTCAGTCATGTGGGTGCCTCCACGGCGGCGTGGCGTCGGCCGGTGGCAGCGTGCGGTGCCCCTGCATCGGGTAGTGTCACGCGAGCCGCCAGCGACGCGCCTTGATGCCGAAGGCGCGGCCACCGGGGCCGCGCCTCTGCGTCGTCGTTCGGTAGCGGGCACGGGCGCCCGGCCGGGTCGCCGGTTGGCAGCTTACGCGCCGAGGTCCCATTTGTTGTCGCGCGTGCCGTCCGCGCCCTTGACCGAGGTGATCTCGACCTTCAGCATCCGCCGCGTGGAGCGCTCGCCGGGGTAGTCGCGCTGGTTGTAGCGGTGCGACAGCCGGTTGATGTGGTCGCCGCCCTCGTCCACGCCGGCCTCGACCACCTTGCCGTTGACCTGGACCCAACGCCACAGGTTGACGGGGTCCATGACGAAGAAGGTGACGCGGCCGGACGCCTCCATGCGGTGCAGCCACTTGCGGGTCTTGTCGCCGTTCAGCCAGATCAGGCCGTCGTTGAACTCGTACCAGACGGGCGTCATCGAGGGCGCGCCGGAGTCGGTCAAGGTCGTCAGGATCGCCGCCAGCTTCTCGTCGAAGAAGCCCTGGAGCCGTGGGCCGATGGTCTTCGCCATAGGTGTGTCCCCCTCATCGGTGCGTGCAGCCGAGCATGTTCGTGGGGTGGGCCGGTCCTGGCAAGGTGCAACCGCCAACGGCGGCGGTAGATTCCCGGCCGGCCAGCTTCCAGCCGGTAACGCTGGGATTATGCGGGCTGGGATTGTGCGGGCGGCGCGCTCGTTGACGGTCGCGAGGATCGCCAACTGCTTCTCGTCGAAGAAGGCGCGCAGGCGGGAGCCGATGGAGGGCGCCACGTCGGAGCCCTCCGAGGATCCTGGGTGCCGGGTGCTGTGGTGATCGTAGCACCGAGCGGCGCGGGCTGGTGGTCAACGGAAAGCGCCGCCCCCAGTGGCAGGGGCGACGCTGGTGCGACGGGGGTCGCTTGGCGGCTACCGCGTGCGGTTAGAGTCGGCTGAAGATCGCCCGCAAGCGAGTCAGGCCGTG
>JBBQBU010000803.1:0-1697 GCA_038318015.1 Chloroflexota bacterium
GGCGCACCGGCCGGGTGCAAGTCCGCCCCCGCCGGCGGCCACTGAGGAACCTCGACAGCCCAGGTTCCGCCAGCCGCGCGGGCCGTCAGCCCGGCCAGGGCGCCGGTCGCCATATCCCACGGTCCGAGGCTCGCCACCACGGCCCAGCCCGTCACCTCGGGGCGATCGTTCACGCGCGCCGGCCGCCGGGCGACTGGGACGGGCCGGGGGGTAGCGACGGGCCGGGCGGGCGCGAATCGTCTTCAGATGATCGCCCGGCACTGGCCATGGCGCATGTTATACCGATCCGGCTGGCTACTGGCGCTGGCCCGGCTCCGGCCCGTGCGCTACGATCCCTTCCCGAGAGTTGCTTCGAGGTTGCGCCACGTGGCCGAGGCGCACGAAGCCCGTGTGAGGCTTACAGCAGATGAAGATTACTCGCGTTCGCCCCTGGATTGTGTCTGGCCCGCAGGAACAGATTGACGGCGCTGTCGCTGACCGCTCCGAGCACATGGCGAAGTACGTCTTCGTGCAGGTGGAGACCGACGAAGGCCTAACCGGCTGGGGGGAGATCACCAGCTATCCCGGCATCATCGCCAACCGGACGGTGGCCGCCGCGCTGCGCACGCTTGACGACCTGCTGCGCGGCGACGACCCCACCGAAATCGAGAGGCTGTGGAACAAGGTGTTCCGCGCCTACACCTACCTCGGGTCGAAGGGCGCGGTGACGGCCATGATTAGCGCCGTGGACATCGCCTGCTGGGACATCAAGGCGCAGGCACTGGGCGTGCCGGTCTACGAGCTACTTGGCGGCAAGGTCCGCGAGAGCGTCCAGCTCTACACCCATTTCCAGTACGACCAGACCGTCGAGCGGATGGTCGAGAACGCGGTGGCCGAGGTCGGGCGCGGCTCGACGGCCATCAAGACGGACCCGTTCATTGCCGCCGGCGGTCAGATGATGTTGACCCGCCACACGGCGTACACCAACGGCCAGATCGAGCGGCCCCTGGAGAACACCGGCGTCGCCATGATCGAGGGCATCCGCAAGGCGGTCGGCCCGGACATCCAGGTCTTGATCGACGCCCACTCGATGTTCAACGTGCCGACCGCCGTCCGGCTGGCGAACCGACTCGCAGAGTACGACATCACCTGGTTTGAGGAGCCGTGCCCGCCTGAGAGCTACGACGCGCTGGAGTCGGTGCGGAATCAGGTGAAGGTGCCGCTGTGCGTTGGCGAGCGCCTGTATACGCGCTACGAATTCCTGCCCGTCCTGAATCGACATCTGACGGACTACATCATGCCGGACGTGACCTGGACGGGCGGCATCTCGGAACTGAAGAAGATCGCGACGCTGGCCGAGACGTTCTACATCCCGATCTCGCCGCACGACGCCAGCGGCCCGGTCAACATCATGGCCGGCGCGCACGTCTCGATTTCAACGCCGAACTTCTATCGGCTGGAAGCGCGGCGCATCAAGCTGGACTTCTACAACGCGTTCTTGCAGGAGCCGCTCCAGGTCGAGGGCGACTCGCTCATCATGCCGGATCGGCCGGGCCTGGGCGCAGTCCTGGACGTGGAGTATCTGAAGGCGCACGAGATCGACGGCTGACCCGTCTGCCGCACACTCTTGCCCGTGGCATCCGGCACACCTGCCAGGGCTACGTTGCTGGCCGGCCGTCGGGGTTCCTTGTCAGTTGCGACCGTTGGACTCCCCCTCT
>JBBQBU010000804.1:0-1695 GCA_038318015.1 Chloroflexota bacterium
CGCAACCTCGACCGGCTGTTGGCCCAGGAGACGGGTGTGCCGGCCTACGTGGCGGAAGACCCGCTGTCATGCGTGGCGATTGGTGCCGGGCGCGCCCTGGAGCATATGGCGGTCTTCCGCGATAGCCTCACCCCGGTCTGACCCTGCGTGCCGCAACCTCCGTTCGCATCAGGCCGTCGCTGGCATCGACGGGCAAACCGGGCCTTCCCCTCGATTGACCGACGGGTGTGGCATGATCTTGACGATGATTTCGAGTACCAGCGCGACCCGATGCCGGAAAAGGGTACGTGGCATCGAATCGACTGGCGCCGTCGTTACTACCAGGAGATTGATCGGGAAACCGGGGCACCAGTCTCAGGCGGTGAGAGCAACTGGCGCCCGCTTCGCTGAGGAGCGCTCAACACCATGATTGAAGGACAGGCACTCGTAATCGGTACGCATGTGCGACTTCGATCAGCCTCACACTCCGTCAGCCTGCGTGCAAATACCGGTCGGATTGTGGGCTTCGATTCATACGACTCGCTGCCGATCATTCTCCTGGACGCGCCGGCCGTCTACCACAATGCCGATGGCTCCACATGTGACTTGCCGCAGGTTGTTGAATCCGAGGACAACCTGGACATCCTTGCGTAGCTGTCAGCACACAGGGGCGCATCGGCGGCCCATGCGCCCCTGCATCCTCGTCAGGCGTCCACGGGGCGCAGGCGGCACAGCGATGACCGGTGCGCCGTCGCGCCGCTGATCGGGTCGTGCGTGTCGGCGTGGACCAGCAGGTTTAGGTTCGCGCCCTGGTCGCTGAACGGGTCCAGCGGCAGCAGCCCCAACTCCGCGCAGGCGGCCCACCAGCCATGATTGCCGCAGACGACGCCCGGCATGATGGCGGGCGTCACCTCAGCCTTCGCGCGCACCCGTCCGCGCGGCGTCTCGATCCAGACCCACGCGCCGTGCACGATGCCGTACGCGGCAGCCGTCTCGGGGTGGAGTTCGGCAGTCGGGGCAGCGGCCGTCTTGCGGATCGCGGCCACCGCCCGATGCTGGCTGTGCAGATACTGGGCGCGTTTCGCGTTGGTGAGCACCAGCGGGTACTCGGCCGAGACGGCGGGCGCGCTGGTCGGGCTTTCGGCGGGCTCCCGATACTCTGGCAGCGGCGCAAACCCATGCGCTGCAAACGCCTCTGAGAAGAGTTCCACCTTGCCGCTCGGCGTCCCGAAGCCGGCCACGCCGCCGTCAGCATCAACGGTCGCGTATTTCGCGTAGCTGTGCGACGGCACGACGACTACGCCGTCCGGCTGTGCCTGCACCGCCGCGAACGTGAGGCCGAGCGGGGCCAGCGCCTCGTCGTAGGCTCGGGCCGGATCGCCAGCCGCGAACTGGTCCCCCAGGCCCAGGCGCGTCGCCAGATCAAAGACGAAGCGGACATCAGAGCGGCGCTCGTGCAACGCGTCCACGACAGGCGGCCGATACTGAATGGTCGGGGCTGCCCCCAGGAACAGGGCTTCTGATTCCAGGAAGTCGGCCACCGGCAGCACCACGTCAGCGAACTGGCTGGTCGGTGTCAGAAACATCTCGGCCTGCGCGAAGAACTCCAGGCGCTGGAGCGCCTCCCGGCCGCGAAGCGTGTCGGCGTTCGCCATCAGGATGTTGCTGCCAAGCGTCACCAGCGCCCGGACGCGGTACGGGTCGCCGTCCAGAACC
>JBBQBU010000805.1:0-1693 GCA_038318015.1 Chloroflexota bacterium
ATACTCATCCTGGCGGCTGCGGGCCGGCTAATTGTGGGGTGATGCAGCACAATCGCAAGAGCACCGTGACCGGTTGCCGGTCTTCGGCGGGCACCAGGCCGCCATCATCCGGTGCACGTGAGGACTTGACCATTCGCGGAACACGCACCCTGGCTGATCCTGAACCGTCGAATGACCACGCCGGGCCGCACCCGGCGCTGTCCCCTGGCGACACGGACGTGGTGATCGTTGGCGGCGGGCTGGCCGGCCTCGCGGCAGCCGTGACGCTGCGCCGCGCAGGCGTTGCCGCCTGCGTGCTGGAGTCGGCGGGGCGCGTCGGCGGGCGGGTGATGACGTTGCGGGCACCGTTCGATGACGGCCTGAGCGCCGAAGCGGGCGGGGAGTTCGTTGACGGCGTGCATGCAGTCTTGCACGCGTTCCTGACAACCTATAGCCTGCCGCTGCTCCCGATCCCGAACGGCCGCCGCCTGTTTCTGATTGACGGCACCGTGCGGCGGGGCGAATCCCTGGCGGACCTGGACCCGGCGGCGGCCGGCGAGGACGCACGTCTCGAACGGGAGGCCGCACGGCTCGCAGCGCGCATCGCCGATCCGCGTCGCCCGTGGCGTGACGCGCCCGACCTGGACGACCAGTCGGTCGGACAGTGGCTGGACGGCCTACACCTGGGTCGCACGGCGCGCGCCTATCAGCAACTCTGGCGCACTGTTGACTACGGCGCTGCACCGGAGCACTTGTCACTGCTCCAGTACGCGCGTGACGAGCGCCTGTGGAAGACTGGGCCGGAACTGCCGTCTGGGCGCGTGCAAGGTGGCATGGACCGGCTGCCGCTGGCGATGGCGGCAGAGCTTGGCAGGCGGGTGGTGCTGAACGCGAGCGTGACGGCCGTACGGCAGGATGCTGCCACTGTGACGGTCAACGTGACTGTTGACGGCACCGCGACGATGGTCCGTGCGCGCTACGGCATCCTGGCGGTGCCGCCGCCGGCCCTCGCGCGCATTGCCTTTGACCCGCCGTTGTCCGAACCTCAGCGTTCAGCGATGGTGCAGTTGCCGATGGCACGGGTAACCAAAGTGCTGCTGCAAGTGCGCCGCCGCTTCTGGGAGGATCACGGCGGCGGCAGCCGGGCCTTTACCGATGGCCTCGTGCAGGCCACCTACGAGACGACAGCCGGCCAGCTAGGCGACCGCGCCATCCTGACGGTGTACACGGCGGGGGACATTGCGGCACACCTTGCCGGCCTGTCTGACGACGAGCGCCGTGCAGCCTGCCTCGCCGACCTGGAGCGGCTGTACCCCGGCTGCTCAGGTGACGTTGAGCGCGTCGTGACCGTAGCCTGGGACACCGCGCAGCCGGAGGGCGGGGCGTACTCGTACTTCCGGCCGGGCGACATGCAGCGCCTCGGCCCGTGGCTGGCCGAGCCGGTCGGTCGGCTGCATCTCGCCGGCGAACACACCGACCAGTGGCAGGCCACCATGAACGGGGCGCTGGCGAGCGGGGTCCGGGCGGCCGGCGACATCTTGTCAGCGCTGGCTTGACACAGCGCCGTACCCGCCTAGTAGCCTGTCACATGAGTATTGATGGGTCGCAGCAAGTCATGTCATCCCGACCGCAGCGAGGAACGAGCGAAGCGGAGGGATCTCTAGTGACCGGTACTGGCGACTAGAGATCCCTCGATTGCGCTCGCAAGCTCGCT
>JBBQBU010000806.1:0-1681 GCA_038318015.1 Chloroflexota bacterium
GTGCGTCAGGTAGTGCGCCGTCATGCCCTGGAGCATGGCCGCCGCGCCGTCCTTGAAACTGAGACCGTCCGGCAGCTTTACCAGCCGGTCGGCCGCGATGACGTTGTGCGTGGCGTAGGAGCCGGAAATCTGGGTCCAGGCCACGCGGTCGCCGACCGCCACATCCGTCACGCCGTCGCCAACAGCCTCGACGGTGCCCGCGCCTTCCAGGCCCAGCCCCAGTGGCAACGGCAGCTTGTACGCGCCGCTCCGCTGGTAGATGTCGATGAAGTTGACGCCAGCCGCGCCCACCTTGACGAGCGCCTGTCCTGCGCCGGGCGTCGGGACCGGCAGCGCCTCAAGTTCCATGACTTCCGGCCCGCCGTACTGGTGGACTCGGATTGCCTGCATCGTTGCCACGGTACTGTTTCCTCCGCTCACATGGTCGTTCATGTGGGCACATCTAGGGACATCGCGTGTGGGTACGCCGAACAGTGAAGGCCAAGTTGGATACTGGACGTCAGCGCGTGGGGACCATATGGCACTGTCCGTGGCAGCGTTGCCGACCGAGCGGTGCCCTGCACGATGAAGTCTACCAGCGCCATGATCCGCGTTGAGTCGTCGGTTAGGCTGCCGCCAGCAGCGACGTACGACGCCGAGCAGCCTCTCGCCTTTGGCCTAGTGGCGCATGCGCGGGTCCAGGGCGTCTCGCAGCGCGTCCCCCACGATGTTCAGTCCGACCGTCACCAGGAAGATCAGCAAGCCGGGCACGGTGGACACGTGCGGCGCGACCGCCAGCACTTGCCGGCCATCGGCCAGCATCGCCCCCCACTCCGGCGTCGGCGGCTGGACACCTAGCCCCAGGAACGACAGTCCGGCAGCGAACACCACCGTCTTGCCGACTTCCAGGGTGCCGTACACCACCACGGTAGACATGCTGTTCGGGAGGATGTGCCGCACGATGACGCGCCCACTGCTGGCCCCGAGTGCCCGCGCCGCCTCGACGAACACCTGCTCCTTCAGCGTCAGCACCGACGCCCGGATCAGGCGGGCGAACGAGGGGATGCCGACAATCGTTATCGCCAGCATTGCGTTCTGGATGGACGGCCCCAACGTCGCCACGATCGCCAGGGCCAGCAAGATCGCCGGAAACGCGAAGATCACGTCCAGGCAACGCATCAGCAGGTTGTCGAGGCGACCGCCGTAGAAGCCGCCGAGCGTGCCGATGGTGATGCCCGCCACGGCCGCGAGCACGACCGGCACGATGCCGACGATCAGCGATATCTGCCCGCCCCAGATCAGCCGACTGAGCATGTCGCGCCCGAGGCCGTCCGAGCCCAGCAGATAGCCCGGCGTGAGCGGCGGCGACAGCCGAATGGACGGATCTTGCCGCAACGGATCGCGCGGGGCGGTCAGCGGCGCGGCCACCACGGCCAGCGCCAGCAGCAGCAGCATGATTGCCGCGAGCAGGGCGACCGGATCTTTCTGGAGCCGCGCCCAGATCAGCGCCCAGAGGCGGCGGTCGCTGGTGCGCCGCTGCGGCAGGTTGCCCTCACCCCCCCGGCCCCCGGGCGCGGTGCCCTCACCCCCCCGGCCCCCGGGCGCGGTGCCCTCACCCCCCCGGCCCCCGGGCGCGGTGCCCTCACCCCCCCGGCCCCCCTCTCCCACAAGTGGGAGAGGGGGGAGCCGCCGACCCATCTCC
>JBBQBU010000807.1:0-1666 GCA_038318015.1 Chloroflexota bacterium
CGTTGCCGCAAGGTGCCATTCGAGCAGCCCGGAGAGTATCTCGTTGCCGTGGTCAGAGAGGCGGAAGCGCCGGCGGTCAAGCGGCTCCTTCGCCACGAAGTCCCAGCGATTGGGCGGCAAGAACGTCGTGGTCGGGAAGACTTCACGCAGATAGGTGCGCCCGATCCGGGTGGCGGCATCCAGGTACGTGCGATTCCCGGTGGCGAAGTAGGTACGCGCAAGCACCTGGAGCATGTCGCCATTGACCTCGGTCGAATCGGCCGGCATCATGCCGTGTTCGCGCGTCGGGACCGCCGAGGCTGCCAGGATCTTGTCGGCAATCTCGACCAGCCGCCCGAGCCACGGGTCCGGCCCGAGCCGATCAACCATCGGCAGCAGGCCGTCTTTGGCGTACTCGGCTGTGCCGAAGATACGGTCGTTCAAGTTGAGGCCGATGGGCTGGCCGCCGGGCACGGTCACGTCGTCCGGCACGTCCGGCCCCAGCTTGCGCTCAGCTTCCAGCAGGCGGGTGAACAGTCCGTCATACTCCGGGGCCAGCAGGTGCGCCGCGATGGCAAGGTGCGGATACAGGTCGGAGCCGGTATCGCCGTACGCCCAGCGGTGGCCCTCAGGTAGGACGTCCGACGGCAGCAATCCAGACGCCGCGTCAAAGCGGGGGATCCAGCGGTCAAGCACGGTCCGCGAACGCCGGAAGCCTTCGGTCGCCATCAGCGCGTTGAGGCGGGCGACGGCGGCATGTTCGCCGGCCCAGGCGTGCCCGGACCGCGCCCGGAGGATGTCGGCACGGTTGAACGAGCCGCCGTCTGGCCGCACGGTCGCGCCCGACGGATCGACCCACGCCAGATCACTCGTCGCCTGGGCTTGCTGACGCAGGGCGTTGTTGCCAGGGTCGAGGGTGCGGGCGCCCTGCCGGCCGTCCATCGGGACCACGATCAGGCAGGCAACCGCAACGACCAGCACGAGCACTGACAACACCAGACGCACGCGACGTGACCCCCTGCGCGGCGAGCATCGGCCGGCCTCGCACACCCCGAGGGCGTGGACGGCACGGCTACCCGGCTGAGAAGCGCCCGGCGATTCTACCCCTGCCCCGGCTGATGACGTGCGGATTTCGCCGGATTCACGACGCCCTACGTGTTCCACGACGCTCCCTCTCCCGTATGCGCGGGAGAGGGAGCCAGAGGACCGTGGGGATCAACGGGCACGAAGAAATGCCGATGGGGCCGCTTCGGACTCAGGGCGTCGGCGGCAGGTGGTGGCGGCCCGGCACGACATCCGTCTGGCCGGCTGCACTCGTCATAATGGCGTCGATCTCGGCCAGTGCCGCTTCGGGGATCTTCACGTCGAGCGCCTCGACGTTCTCCTCGATCTCGCGCACCGAGCGGCAGCCACTGAGCGCCACCGAGACGGCCGGGTTCCTCAGCACCCAGGCCAGCGCCAGCCGGGGCAGCGTCGTGCCCAGGTCAGCCGCGACGCCGGCCAGCTTGTCCACCACGTCCAGATTCGTGCCCAGGTTCGGCCCGAACAGGCGCTGTCCGAACAGCATCCCGTTGCGCCGCCAGTCCTTCTCGTCAAAGGTGTTCTCGCGCGGGAGCGTGCCGGTGAGGAGGCCGTGCGCCATCGGCCCGTACGCCATCACACCGACGCCGATCTCACGTGCAGTCGA
>JBBQBU010000808.1:0-1662 GCA_038318015.1 Chloroflexota bacterium
TACGACGTGGACGGCGGCCGGGTGCTGGTGGACGGCCGCGACGTGCGCGACGTGCGCGACCTGCACCAGGGGTAGTTGCGCCGGCAAGGCGGCTTCTAGAGGCAAGAGACTCAGCTGTTCGCCGACACCGTGCGCGCGAACATCGCGTATGGGAGGCCGGGCGCGACGGACGCCGAGATCCGAGCCGCCGCCCGCGCCGACGAGTTCATCGAGCGGCTGCCGCGCGGCTACGACACCGGCGTGGAAGAGCGCGGCGTGTCGCTATCGGGCGGGCAGAAGCAGCGCATCGCCATCGCGCGCGCCCTGCTGGCCGATCCGCGCGTCCTGATCCTGGACGAGGCAACCTCGAACGTGGACCCGCGGACGGAGGCGCGGCTACAACACGCGCTCCAGACGCTGCTGGCTGGCCGCACCAGCCTGGTGGTGGCGCACCGTCTCTCCACCATCCGCGCGGCAGATCAGGTGCTGGTGGTGGACGGCGGGCGGATCGTTGAGCGCGGCCGCCACGAAGAATTGTTGGCGCGGCGCGGGGCGTACTACCGCCTGCATCAACAGCAGTTCGCCCCGGCCGCCGAGGCTACTGCCCCGAGCGCCGTGTAAGGGACTGCTCCGCCGGTCATCCCCAGTCGTTTTCTGTCCTGACCCCACGGTCATCCCGACGCAGCCCTCACCAGCCCACCATGGGGCCCCTCAATCCCCACGCCCCCCAACCCCCTCTCCCGCAAGCGGGAGAGGGGGAGCAGCACCGCGTTTTCATCGTCCGTGGTGCCCAAAGGGGCATGGGAACCACAGGATGACATGGCAGGTGGCTGGCGTCCAGGGCGAGCGGCAGGCGCACAGGGTCCGGGACCAGGGGTTGACACTGAGCACGCTGGCAACAGGTGCCACGCCCGCAGGGTGACGGTCAGTGTTCACCCTCCTGGGCCACGCACAACTCGTTGCCCTCGGGGTCTTGTAGGACCGTCCAGGTGATGTTCACCTCGGCCATCGTGTGGGTGTCGCCGCGCGCGGCACCCAGCCCGATCAGCCGGGCAATTTCGGCCTCACGGTCGTCCGCCTCGACATCCAGATGCATGCGGTTCTTCACGGTGCGCGGCTCCGGCACTTTGATGAACAGCAGGTTCGGGCGGGTGCCCTCGGGGTGGGTGGCCTCGCTGAAGAACTCGTTGTAGGTCTCGACCTTGTAGCCGAGCGCCGCGCCCCAGAACGCAGCGACGCGGGCCGGGTTCTCGGCTCTGTCTCACTTTCGGTGCAGGTCGTCAGGGAGACGTAATACTGATAGAAGGTGCGCTCACGTTGGGTGTGCTCTCCTTGGAGGTGTTCCCTGCGCGTCCCGATCCCCATGCCCCACCTCGCCGGTGCACGTGTTGAGCGCGTGTTCATCGTTGACGACGCCGTGCACATTGAACTACGTCGCGTAGCCGGCACGGGCCGCTGCCCTGGTTGTCGCCATCGCTCTCGCCGCGTTCACAGCAGCTACACGCGCCAGATCGCTGATCTGCCCATCGCAGGCCGGGTCGTCGTGCTCCACCTGCGTGTGCGCCGGTTCCGCTGTTCATCGTTGAAATGCCCGCGTCGCATCTTTGCCGAGCACGTGTCAGAGCTGGCCGGTCGCTACGCTCGGCGGAGCGTGCCCCTGCAAGCAGCGCTGCGGGAGATCGG
>JBBQBU010000809.1:0-1657 GCA_038318015.1 Chloroflexota bacterium
GCCAAATCGATGAAGTTTCGGGCGGATCGCTGCTCTCGGGACGCCGTCGTCTGCCCAGAAATCACGATTTGACGCTAGTAGACAGAAGGTTATGCGATAGCCCTGCCTGCTGCGACCCATCATTACTCATGTGACAGGCTACTAGAGTATTGCCTGGAGGGCTAGAGAGAATGACCGTGGCTCCCGATCTCTTGCTGCTCAGTAGCTCTGGTGTGCACGGGTATCCCCCGTTCGCCTTCGCCCTTGACGCGATGGCCGAGATCGTGGGTGATGCGCGGGCGCTCCACTTTGCGCCGTTTGCCATCGTGGACCATGAGTATTACACCACGCGAGTCGCGGAGCTGCTCGCGCCCCTCGGCGTGCCGGTGGTCGGCCTGCACGCCGTCCCGAATGCACAGGCGGCCGTCGATGAGGCGGAAGTCCTGTTCATCGGCGGCGGCAACAGCTTTCGGCTGCTCGACGCGCTCCAGCGGCAGGGGTTGATCGAGCCGATTCGCCGCCGCGTCCAGGCCGGCGAACTGCGCTTCGTCGGGTCGAGCGCGGGCACGAACATGGCCTGTCCCTCGCTGCGGACCACGAACGACATGCCGATCATCCAGCCGACATCGTTCGATGCTCTCGGGCTGGTGCCGTTCCAGATCAATCCGCACTATCAGGACCCTGACCCGGACTCGACGCACCGGGGCGAGACGCGCGAGCAGCGCATTCTGGAGTTCATCGAGCAGAACGACGTGGCCGTGATGGGCCTGCGCGAGGGATCGTGGCTGCGGCAGCGCGGTGCGTCGCTGACGCTGGACGGCATCACCGGCGGACGGCTGTTCCGGCGCGGCACCGAGCCGGAGGAGTTCGGGCCAGGCGCTGACCTGTCGTGGCTGCTCGACCTGACGCCGCGCTTCGACGCCCCCGCCTGAATCCTCCGCGCACGGGCGGGCGTAGGAACTGGCGCAGTCAGGCGAGGACGACCAGCCCGTCCGCTGCGACCACGCCGCGCCCGGCCGACAGCACAAACAGCGGGTTGATCTCCGCTTCGAGCAGGCGGTCGCCAAGTTCTAGCGCCAGCGTGCCGAACGCCACGACGGCGGCAGCCAGCGCGTCCAGGTCGGCGGGGGCGCGGCCCCGGAAACCCGTCAGCAGCGGGTAGCAGCGCAGCCGCTCAATCATGGCGACGGCCTCCGCGTGCGAGATTGGCGGCAGGCGCATCACCACGTCCTGGTAGATCTCCGCGCCGATGCCGCCCGCCCCGACCAGGATCACCGGGCCGATCTGCGGGTCACGCGTGAAGCCGAGTATGATCTCAGCCGCACCTGACACCTGCTCCTGCACCAGCACCCCTTCGATGCGCGCGCGCGGCGCACACTCGCGGACCTCCAGCAGCAGGGCGGTTGCCTCGGCGGCTACGTCGTCCACCGCCACCCCGACCACCACGCCTCCGGCCTCCGTCTTGTGGGCCAGGTCACGAGACAACACCTTGAGGACGACGCGGCCGGACTGGCCGGCCAGGGTGCGCGCCGCCTCGGTGGCGGCGACGGGCGTGGCTGCCGCACGCTCGCGTACGCCGGGGATGCCGAACCGCGCGAACAGGCGCTTACTCTCGACCTCGTTGAGCGGGCCGCTGAGCGTGGCGATGCTGCCGAGATGGTGCGCTGCCTCCTCCCCC
>JBBQBU010000810.1:0-1656 GCA_038318015.1 Chloroflexota bacterium
GTCGAACTGGCGGCGGCGGCGGGGCTGGAAGTCGCCGACGGCATCGTGGTGAATGAACGGCTGCAAACGTCGGTGCCGGACATCTACGCCGCCGGCGACGTGGCGAGCTTTCCGGACCGGCTGGCCGGCCTGGACGGCCAGGCCCGCCGCCGCCACGTCGAGCACTGGGACAATGCGGTGGCGCAGGGCCGCGTGGCCGGTGCCAACATGGCCGGCAAGCGCGTGCGCTTTCAGCACGTCCCCTACTTCTGGTCAGACCTGTTCGGGCACAGCATCAACGTGGTGGGGAACCTGGACGGCGGCGATCAGGTGGTGTGGCGCGGCTCGGTGGAGAGCCGGACATGTACGTACGTTGTGCTGCGCGGCGGCGTGATCCGTGGCGCGCTGATGCTGAACCGGGCGACCGACCGGCGCGCCCTCACCGAACTCATCGGGAAGCGGGTGCCGGTGGCGGCGCACCTGGAACACCTGGCTGATCCGATGGTCAAGCTGGCGGGGCTGGTTCCGACATCCTGACGCATGGGTGGTGACAGCGGTGGGGGTCCGCCGTGAACCGGACGGACCGGCTGATGGGCATGCTGCTGGAGTTTCAGGCACGCGGCGACCTGCGCGCCGAAGACCTGGCGGCTACGTTCGAGGTCAGCGTCCGCACCATCTACCGCGATGTCGAAGCGCTCTGCGAGACCGGCGTGCCGATCGTGGCAACGCCGGGCAAGGGGTACCGCCTGATGGACGGCTACTTCCTGCCGCCGGTCAGCTTCACGGCTGACGAGGCCGCATTGCTGCTGCTGGGCGGCGAGACGGTGCGGGATCGGGTGGACCCGGAGTTGCGAAAAGCCGCCGAAGAGGCGCTTCGCAAGCTGGCAAGCGTGCTGCCGGCCGAGCGGCGGGTGCAGGCAGCACAACGGCGGCAGGGGCTGGCCTTCGGCTCGATGGCGGCCCGGCCTGACGACGACATCCTGATCCAGGCCCGACGCGCGCTGGACGAGCGGCGGGTGGTGCGGCTGCTCTATCACGCCTTCCGGCGCGGCGAGCCTGAGCCGCGCGACGTAGAGCCGACGCGGCTGGTCTTCCTGCGAGACGCCTGGTATCTGGCCGGCTACTGCCGGCTGCGCCAGGGGCCGCGCATCTTCCGGCTGGATCGCATCGACCACCTGGACATGTTGGACGAGCAGTTTGTGCCGGGCGCGCGCCATGCGGTCAACCCGACCCACGAGCGCGACTTGACAACGTTTCCGGTGGCTCGGGTCCGCGTTGACGACACTGCCGTGCGCTGGGTGCGCGAACAGCAGCCATACACGTTCCTGCGGGAGGAAGCCGGCGCGGACGGCCTCGTGTTCGTCTACGCCATCCGAGACGAGCAGGAGCTCGTGCCGTGGCTGCTGTCGTGGGGGCGGGCAGCCGAGGTACTGGAACCGGACTGGTTGCGGGCACGGCTGGCCGCCGAGGCGCGCGCAATCCTGGCTCGGCACCGCGCGCTCATGCCCATTCCGTCGCGCTGATCTCGGTTACGCGCAGGGCTATCGCATTACCCGATCAGGCGCTCAACCCATTGAGGAGTGAGCGGAGATAGTGGTCGTTGAGGGCGGCGCGGAAGCGTTTGGTGGGTACGCTGCCCTTGGAGGAGCGGTCGCGTCTGAGCACATTGAGGGCGAT
>JBBQBU010000811.1:0-1646 GCA_038318015.1 Chloroflexota bacterium
TCCGGTCCGTTGGGACAGCGGCTGGGCGCGACCGCTGGCTCCAAGGCGTATGCGGTCAATGCGAGCTATGCCGTCGGGCGTGACGGCGCAGGAACGGCGACCGCATGGAATGCAGCCGGTGCGAGCCTGGTTCTACCGGTCGGCAGCTCCGCCTCAGCCATCGCATCGGGCATCAACGCGGCCGGGACGATCGTGGGAGAGGCCGGACCCTCGGCCGTGGTCTGGGAGCCCAGCGGCGTGGGCACCTGGGCGACCGCCCTCCCCCTCCCCGTCCCCGCAGGTTCATGGACGCGCACCCGCGCGCTGGCCATCAACGACCTGGGCCAGGTCGCGGGGACAGGCACTCGGTCGGACCAACTGTCGTTCGCGCTGCGGTGGACCCCGGCCCCCGGGGGATACTTGGTCGAGGTCAGTCCGGCTCCGGGAGCGGACTATGAGTTCGTCGGCAACGCCATCGCCAACGGCACCGGATGGGTCACGGGCTGGGTGCGACGCACCGTCAACGGCGCGGTAGCGAAGGATGGATTTCTCTGGACCGCAGCCGGCACCTTCCGGCTCCTGGGCCGCCTGGACGGCGCAGCCACCGAAGGACGAGGGATCAATGCCGCGGGCAGGGTGGTCGGCTGGAGTGCGTCCGCGCCCAAGGGCGGCGACAGCAGCCCGGTCACCTGGACCTGCACCGAGACCGCCTGCACCGCGCCCGCGGCGCTCCCGGCTTTCTACCGCAACCTCAACTACGCCTTCAGCATCGACGACGCCGGCGAAATCGTCGGCACCAGCGGACTGGACGCGATTCTCTATACCCGCTGCGGCACGACCGTCGTCCTGCACCCGCCCGCCGGCTGGCACCAGAGCTACGGCTGGGCGATCAGTGGCGATGGCTCGGCCGCGGCGGGGTATTCGTTCTCCGACAGCGGAGTCCTCCAGGCGACACGGTGGCTCCTACCAGCGCCGGCCTGCTGACCGTGATGCCGATCTAGCATGTGCTCTCCCCGGAGGCTAGCTTGGCGAGACCGTGCGCAGCCCTGCGCGCGCCTCGTCCAATCGCCCTGCGTCCGGAGTCTCCCCCCGGAATGGCTGAATGGCCCGGCCTGCTGGTTCGGCTCCTGGAGTCACGCACGCCCGGCGACCAGGAGCACGCCTGGGCGCAGCTGGTGGAGGCCCACACGGGCCTGCTCCTTCGAATCGCCCGGTACTTCGGCGGCGATCACGATGCCGTTATGGACCGCTACGCCTTCATGCTGGAGCATCTCCGGCGTGATCACTTCAGCCGCCTGCGGGCCTTCCGTCCCCAGGAGCGCGGCATCTTTGAAGTCTGGCTGGCCGCGGTGGCGCGCCGGCTCTGCCTCGACCACCACCGACACAAGTATGGACGCCGAGGGGACGGCGCCGACGACCAGTCGGTGCTCGAGCGGGCGGGCCGGCGGCGGCTGGTGGACTTGATCGGGGAGGCGCTGGATGCCGCGCTCATGCCTCATCCGACGGAGGTCCGCGCCGACGAGGACCTGAGCCGGAAACAGACGAGCGACGCCCTCGCCTCCGTGCTCCTGTCGCTCGACCCACGCGACCGGCTGCTGCTGCAGTTCCTCTTCGAGGAGGAACTGACCGCGAGGGAGACGGCCCGCCTGATGCGCTTCCCAACCCAG
>JBBQBU010000812.1:0-1639 GCA_038318015.1 Chloroflexota bacterium
CCCCTGAGACGTTGACGGCCGGTCCGATTGTGGACGGCACCGGCGCGCAGGTGGGCACGCACCAGGGCATCGCGCTGCACACGGTCGGGCAGCGGCGCGGCCTGGGGCTGGCGACGAAGGCACCGCGCTACGTCACCGGCATCAACGCGAAGTTGAACACGGTGCTGATCGGCTCGCTGGATGACTTGCTGCGCGCCGACTGCGACCTGGAAGACGTGAACTGGGTCAAGATCTCGGAGCCGACCGCGCCGATCCGGACGCTCGTGCGGATTCGGTACCGGGCCGATCTGGTCCCGGCGACGGTCTACGCACAGCCCGGCGCTCGGGCACATCTGGTGTTTGACGAGCCGCAGCGGGCCGTCACGCCGGGGCAGGCGGTCGTCTTCTACGACGGCGAGTATGTCGTCGGCGGCGGCACCATCGACGACTGACCCGCCCGGCTGCGTTGGCGGGCATCCTGACCATCAGTGGATCGGAGGAGTCGTGTTAGAGCTTCAGATGGTGTCGCCCGGCATGTCCGGCTCGACCCCGCCCGTGCGGCGCGACGATCCCCGCACCGTCGAGCAGAAACTGGCCGAGTTGCGCGGTGTGATCCAGGGCTATGGCAGCGTCGTGGTGGCGTTCTCGGCGGGGGCTGACAGCACGCTGGTGGCAAAGGTGGCCGCCGATGTGCTGGGCGACCGCTCGCTTGCCGTTACCTCGGCCTCGGAGAGCCTGGCCGAGCGCGAGCTACAAGAGGCGTTGCAGTACGCCGAATCGCTCGGCATCAACCACCGCGTCATCTACACCAACGAGCTTGCCAACCCGGAGTACCTCGCCAACCCGACGAACCGCTGCTACCACTGCAAGACGGAGTTGTACGATCATCTCGTGGAACTGGCGCAGGCGGAGGGCTTCGGAGCGGTCGCCAACGGCCTGAACCTGGACGACCTGGGCGACTACCGGCCGGGCTTGCAGGCGGCGAAGGAACACGACGTCCGCGCGCCGCTCCAGGAGGCGAACCTGACGAAGGCGGATGTCCGCGCGATCTCGAAGCTGCTGGATGTGCCGACCTGGGACAAGCCTGCGATGGCCTGCCTGTCCTCGCGGGTGCCGTACGGCGAGGCGATCACGCCGGAGAAGCTGCGGCAGATCGACCAGGCGGAGCAGGCGCTGCGCGACCTGGGCTACCGGCAGTTGCGCGTGCGGCACCACGGGCAGGTTGCCCGCATCGAGTTGCCGACCGAGTTGCTGGTGTCGTTCGTGACGGAGCATGCAGCGGCGGCCACCGAGCGACTGAAGGCGCTCGGGTTCCAGTATGTGACATTGGATTTGCAAGGGTTTCGCAGCGGCTCGATGAATGAAGTGCTTAACCTGACGATGGTGACACGGCCGGCCGGGTCGTAACGACTTCAGACAACCCCGTGGCCTGGGGGTGAGGGGTTCGATGTTCAAGATCGTAGACGAGCCAATCGACGCGACGGCACTGGGTTAGTTGGTGCGCTCTGACGCTGACGGCGCGGTCTGCATCTTCCTGGGTGTGGCGCGCAAGTTCTCACGGGGCCGCGAGGTCGTCCACCTGGAGTACGAGGCGTACCCGGAGATGGCCGAGAAGAAGCTGGCCGAGATTGGCGACGAGATCAAGGTGAAGTTCGGGGTG
>JBBQBU010000813.1:0-1635 GCA_038318015.1 Chloroflexota bacterium
ACGACGGCGGTGACGGCCGTCTTCGAACTGCCGCCGGACCTCGTGGCGGCACAGATTGACGCGGTGCTGACGGACATCGGCGCGGACGCCGTGAAGACGGGGATGATCGCCAACTCGGAGATCATCCGAGTCGTCGCCGCCAAACTCCGCGAGTACGGCATCTCGGCGCTGGTAGTTGACCCGGTGATGGTGGCGACCAGCGGCGACCGTCTGTTGCGGGAGGACGCTGTCGCCGCGCTGAAGGCGGACCTGATCCCGCTGGCGACGGTCGTGACGCCGAATCTACCCGAGGCCGAAATGCTCACCGGGGGCACGGTCGCCACGCTGTCTGAGATGCGCGACGCCGCCCGCGCGATTGTTGGGCTTGGTGCACGCAGCGCGCTCGTCAAGGGCGGGCACCTGGACGGCGACGCCGTTGACATCTTCTACGACGGCACCGACTTCGCCGAACTGCGGGCGAAGCGCATCGACACGACCAGCACACACGGCACCGGCTGTACGCTGGCGGCGGCCATCGCGGCGCTGCTGGCGCGCGGCGAGCCGTTGCCAGCAGCCATCAGCGGGGCTAAGACGTACCTGACGGCCGCCCTGGAACACGCGTTCCCGCTGGGTCACGGACACGGCCCGGTCCACCACTTCCACCAGTGGTGGTAAGCGCGTGGTGATCGGCGCGTGGCGATAGGCGCGGCACCGCACCCGCTCGGCTGACGGCGCCGCGCAGCGCGAGCATGCCCGGCGTCAACCGCACGTTCCCCGCACGCGGCATGATCCGGCTGGCCTACTTCATCCCGACGATCATGCCGACGGTGGTGTACGGCACCGTCTGGCGATTCCTGTACCACCCATACGGCATCGTCAACCTGGGGCTTCAGAGCGTCGGGCTACCGCCGTTGGACTGGCTGTCCAGTTCGACCTGGGTGATGCGCCGCTGTACCTGTCGCTCGACATCGACGTGCTCGATCCCGCGTACGCGCCCGGCACTGGCACGCCGGAAGTGGGCGGCTACACGACGATCCAGATGCTGGACATCCTGCGCGGGCTGGGCGGCCTGAACTGCGTCGGGTTTGACCTGGTAGAAGTGCTGCCGCAGTACGACGGCCCCGGCCAGATCACGTCGCTGCTGGCGGCCAACCTGTGCTGGGAGTTCCTGGCGCTGGTAGCGACGAACAAGCAGCCGCAGCCTGCCCCGTAGCGCGCCGACGGGGAATTGAAGCGAAGCGCGCCGTTGCTGCCCGGTACCAGATCACCGGCAGCAGCGGCCGGCACTGGCCTGCCTGCGCCGGCCACCCTGCGCGACGCCTCGTTGCGGACCGTACCGGGGTGCTACAACGTTTGAGCAGCCGTGTTCAGGGCGTTGCCCTACGGCCAGGCTGCACCATCTCGGCAGGAGAGTTCGCCATGCCTGATCTTCCGAAGCGCACGCTGGGACGCACCGGTCTCGATGTCACCACCCTCGGGTACGGGTCGATGGAGCTGCGCGGTGCCCCCCGTGGCCGCGACGTGAGCGAAGAGCAGGCTGAGCGCATCCTCAACGCCGTCCTTGACGCCGGCATCAACTTCATCGACACGTCGATTGACTACGGCGTGGCCGAGGAGCGCATCGGCCGGTATATCTCGCACCGGCGGTCAGAATAC
>JBBQBU010000814.1:0-1612 GCA_038318015.1 Chloroflexota bacterium
CCTGGAGTACACCCGGCCGCTGCACCTCGACGCGCTGGCAGCGAAGTTCCCAAAGCTCATCATCGTGGCCGCGCATCCAAGCTGGCCGTGGCACGACGAGATGCTGGCGGTCGCCCGCCACAAGTCGAATGTCTACCTGGATCTGTCGGGCTATCTGCCGAAGTACATGCCCGAGAGCTTCCTGCGAATGGCGACCGGCTTGCTGCAAGATCAGGTGCTGTTCGGGTCTGACTACCCGTTCATTCTGCCAGAGCGGTGGCTCGAGGACTTCGAGGGCGTAAAGCTTCGGCCAGAGGTTCGCGAGAAGATCCTGATCGGGAACGCGAAGCGACTACTCGGCCTGACCTGACCTGACCGGCGCCGCCGCTCTCACCGCTCCTGAACGGGCAGCGGCGACTAGCGGCCCTTCTTCGCATTCGCATTCGCATTCCCGTTGCCGTTGCCGTTGCCATTGCCATTGCCGTTCGGCTTCGTGGGTCCGGACTGCTGGTCCTTCGGCTTTTCGTCCTCCGGCTTGTCCGGCTTCTTGTCGGGCGGCTTCGGTGCGGCGGGAGGGTCAGCCTTCAGCACCTCACGCTGTGGCGGCTGCGCCGTTCACTGCGGTGCTGCTAGCGTGCGCTGGCCATCGTCGTTGTTTGTCGCCGGAACTGGCGCGGGAGGCGGTGCTATCGGGGCAGTCACTGCCTGCACGGGCGCGACGATGGCCGTTTCTGGTGCTGACGCACGTGGTGCCGTTGATGGCACGTCAGACCCGTCAGTGGGCGGAGACGGTAAATCGGTCGCTGGCGTCGGCTCGGCGGCGGCGGGTTTCGGATCGGCGGTCGGAGCTACTGTCGGCACCGCCGGCGCAGTCGGAATCAACGGTACGACGGGCACGGCACTCCTTGACAGGGCGTTGCCCGTGGTTGGGACGACGGCCTGAGCAGTTGGAGCCGGACGTACGGTGCCAATGCTGCTTGGCGACGTGCTCGCCTTCGCCACGGCGATGCCCGCCAGGCCGCCGATCACGATGGCCGCGAGGGCACCTGCCGCGAGCAGCCCCCACCGTCGCCGAGGCAGCAGCGCACGTACCGCCATCCACAAGACACTGGTTCGGGGTGCCAAGGTCGTGGCCGTAAGCGGTGGCGCTGGATAGGTGCGGCCAGCCACGGCTGGCCGCACGCCGTGCTGGTTATGCGATAAGGATGGGGCCGTCGCGGTCGGGTCGTACCGAACGGTACGGTCAGCGTTGGTCCCGATGACGGATGCGGCATGGTCGCCACGCGCGTCTTCCAGCGCGGCCCGGAACGCATCTGCCGACGCGAATCGATCATCCGGGTTGCGGGCCAAGGCGCGCATCACCAGCGCTTCGACAGCAGCCGGTACGCCGGCGTTGAAGTCGCGGATGGGGGGCGGATCAATGACCAGCCGGCGCGCCAGGATGCTCGCCAGACTGCCGCCCTCGAATGGCGTCTGACCGGCCAGCATCTCGTACAGCACGATGCCGAGCGCGTAGACATCCGTGCGGCCGTCGATCTTCCCGCCCTCGACCTGCTCCGGTGCGACGTACTTCGCGGAACCCTGGAGAGTCTGGTCAAGCAGTCCGGTCGTGCTGGCGGCCACCCGGGCGATG
>JBBQBU010000815.1:0-1592 GCA_038318015.1 Chloroflexota bacterium
CGGTGTTCGAGTTTCCGTTGACGAACGAGCGTCCACCGCGCGCATCGAGGTGTCGTTGCCGACCCGTGGCGCGCCGCTGGCATTCACCGTCGACCCGTCAATGCATGGGCGGGGCTGGGACGTGCGCGAGCCGCTGGGCGGGGCGTTTGCCTGGCGCGACTCGTTCGACGCTGCCGTGACAGTCGCGGTGGCGGCAGCGAACGGCGCGCTCGGCAGCGACCGGCGGTCAAGCCTGCCGTAGTCGCGTGGACAGGCAGCCTGCCGGAGCGGGTCGGTTCGATGCGGATCCCGCCCTGACCACGACGGCGCTGGTCAGCGCGGCAGACCGAGCATGTAGGTGGCGTCCGCGCGCGGCCGGTCTGGCCGCGTGGGGCTCCATTGGACGCCGCGCAGGGTTGTGCCAGGCGGTACCTCGTAGGTGAGCCAGCCACGCAAGCCGTCGTTTGCTGGCACTGGCACGGTGAGCAGGCGCGGCTCGCGGCGCTGGCCGCTAGGGCGCGGCGCGTACCGCGAACCGTCTTCGCCCACCAGCAGGATGTCGGAATCTGCGACGTAACGTACGTCGCCAGCCCGGTTGATGAAGCGCAGATGCAGCGTCAGCAGGTCGGTGGCCTCGCGCACGGTGCCCGTCGTCGCCTCGGTGGTGGGCGGCTGCCAGCGGCGCTCGACCTCGGCCAGTTCCAGGAGCAGGCCGTCATGGGTCGCCGTGCGCTCCCCATCGGGGGCTACTCCGGCGGTCCCGGCCGGCAGGCCGTCGGCCTGCGGGCTTGCGAGCGGCAGCGGTGACGGCACCGGCGAGCTGGCCGCTGCTGGTGTTGTCTGGGGCGGCGTGGGCTGGATGGCCGTTGCGGCGACCGGCGCGGGGACGGCCTGGACTGGCGCAGGAGCAGCCTGGACGGGTCGTGGCGGTCCTGCTGGCGACGGGATCAGCGAGGCCGGTGCCGGTGTAGTCGTCGACACCGAAAACACCGTCGGCGTCACCGTCATCGCCTGGATTGTCACCATCACGGGCACGCCGCTGGCAACCGCCCGCGTGGCGACGTTTCCGAACGGCAGGCCGCCCGCCACGACCGCGAACAGGCCGATAGAAGTCAGCGCGGCGATGGTGATGACCGCTATACCGGCACAACCGAGGCGAAGAAAAGGGGGCACGCGCGCTCCATGCTCATGTTGCCGGCCGCTGCTGGAGCCCGTGTCACGCGACGACGCATCCAGGCGATTAGAGGCTGATCCCGCGGCAGGCACCCGCTATAACGACCGTGCCAGGGCTGGAGGGGCGGGCAATATTATCGCAATGCCGCGTCAAGGTACTGATGGCCGGCGTAGCGTGACCATGACAAGGTGCCGGCTGCCGAACGCTCGTCCCAGCGTTCTACCGCTGTCGGCACGGCGTCTGTGGCGCTCGCTGACAGGGCTTCGTGCAGCACGCGGCCGGTCATCGAGTCTGGGACAGGTAGGCCCAGGGCAGTGAGGACTGTTGGCGCAAGGTCGATAGTGCCGGACGGCAAGTTGCTCCGCCGGCCGCTGAGGATCCCCGCCCCCTGCATGATGAGCGTGTTGCGAATCTCCCAGGCGCTGGCCCCGCCGTGCCC
>JBBQBU010000816.1:0-1588 GCA_038318015.1 Chloroflexota bacterium
CGCTCAGCGCGTCGCCCAGGGAGCTGGCACGCGCGTCGATCACGGTGTACGGCACGGAGCTACCGCCAAGCAGCAGTTCGGTGCTCTTGAAGGCGCTGCCGGCCGCCATAAAGAAGACGCCGTCCAGGCCGTAGTCAACCAGCACCAACTCGTCAGGCCGGCGGTCGGCCATCACTGCGTCATACGCGGCGATGATCGCATGATTCGTGCGCGCCGTCCGCTGATACTGGGCCAACCCCGCCAGCGGATAGACGGCTGCCAGAGCCAGGACGCCCAGTACAACCGCGCTCGGCAGCAGCGCCCGCCCGCCGAAACGTCGGCGCAGCAGCGTCAGCGCGTCAGCCGCCGCCAGCCCGATGGATGCGAAGACCAGCGGCAGGATCGGCATGACGTAGCGGCCGTTCAGCAGCGGCTCGTACTTCCCCTGCAACACCGGCAGGACCAACAGATACGGCACCGCCACCAGCAGCGGCAACAGGTGGCCCCGGCGGGCGGACCAGACGACGCTGCCGACCGCCAGCCCGAGATACCCGAGCACCAGCGGGTGGAGCAGCGTCTCGCCGACGAAGCGGCGCTTCTCGATGGCCCCGCTCAGCACCCAGCCGGTTGCCACCGTCAGGCGGCTCACATTTTCGCCGTAGCTGCCAGCGTCCACACCCTCATCCTGGCCGGTGTAGTCGGCCAGGACGGCCTGCCCGCCGGTGAAGGTCGCCCCGCCGGTCTGGATGTTGAAGACGATCAGGTTGGAGATCGCCAGCAGGAACCCCAGCATACCGGACAGTGCCCATCGCGTCCGCAACAGGCCCGGCCGCTGGAGCAGAAGCGCCAGCGCCGCACCCGGCAGCAGCAGGACGGCCGTGATGTGGGTCTGGACACCAAGCCCCAGGAAGACACCGGCCCCGACCAGCCAGTACCCCCAGGGCGTCGTTTTCTCACCCCGCAGTGCCCGCACCAGACAGGCGAAGCCCAACGTCGTCCAGAGCGGCGTCGTCGCGTGCGACCAAGCGACGTGGCTGTTGACCAGCACATGCGTCGAGCAGCCGGCCATGAACAGCGCGGCGATGACTGCACCGGTCCGGCCCGCCAGTTGCTTTCCGAGCCACCACGCCGCCGCGACTGTCAGCACGCCGCACACGAGCGACAGCAGGCGCGGCAGCCATGGATTCAGCCCGAAGAGCCAGAAGCCGAACGCCAGCACCCAGGTCCAGAACGCGCCAATGTACGGATCGACATTGGTGAGCGGGGCGGCCAGACCCCGCGCCACGTCGTAGGCAAGCCGCACCTCAATGGTCTCGTCGGTGAACGTCGGGATCAGCCAGAGGTTCGGCCAGCGCGCGGCAGCGGCAATGCCGATGATGGCCGCAAAAAGCAGCACCGACTCCAGCGTGACCGTCCGAGCGCGGGTCAGCAGCCGTGCCCGCCGGCCTCGTGGAAGGCGCGCGAAGGGCACCGGAGCGGCAACCGTCACCGCTCGGGCACCACGGTCCACTCCTGCCCCAGTTCGTACTTCCTCACGCGTTTGGTCGGGCGGGCGCCCTCCATGACGCGGAGGCGGCCCTTGCGCTGGATATCTGCAAACGTGTTCTGT
>JBBQBU010000817.1:0-1582 GCA_038318015.1 Chloroflexota bacterium
TCCCGCCGCTTCACCAGCAGCGTCAGCATCAACTTCAGCGCCGTCCGCTCACGCTGCAGCACCGAGGACGCGGCAATGAGGGTCTGCACCAGGGCGGGGCTGAACGGGTAGGTCTTGCGGAACAGGTCGCGCTCCCCTTCCGAGCCGAGCAGCGTATCCAGCACCGTCTGCCTGGCGCGCATCACCCGCTCGAACTCCGCATCGATCTCCTGCCGCGCCGTCTCCGACTTTGGCGCGAGCAGGCGCTTCTCGGCGATCACAGGCAGGTTGCGGTCTTCCAGCAGGACCTTGTCGAAGCGCGCTTCCCAGTATTTCAGCGTGTCGAAGAAAAGCACATGCGCCGCGCCGGCGTGATGCTGGCCGATCAGGTCGCGCAGGTCGCGCTGCCGGGCCACGAATGACACGATCGGGACCGGCCGGTTGGGGTCCTGCGCCTCAACCAGTTTCGACAGCTTCGACCCCTCGTCATTCACGAAGTCCACGTCGCCGGCGCGGCTGGCGAGCCACAGAATCAACTCATCCAGGAACAGCACCACGGCGTCGTAGCCGAGGCGCTTCGCGTGCTGGCTCATGATGGCGAGACCGGCGTCGAGGCCCACGAAGGCCTCGCCGCGCGTCGCCGCGACGCCGGCGTAGGTTTTGAAATAGGCATCGATCAGCCGGCCGACCAGGCGCTGGCGTTCCTCGCCCTCCGGCGGTTCCAGCGTCGCGGCGTCGAAGGATCCGGCGTCCCACTCGGTGCCGAAATCGCCCCAGCCATCGTCGCCCACCGGCCCGCCCTCGTTCAGGTGCCCGAAGAAGGCGTCGTCGCCCATCTTCGCGCGCAGACCGCGAGCATCCTCGAACAGCTTTTCGCCGAGGTAGAAGCCCGGCGTCGGCGCATGGGGTTCCACACGGCGGACATGTGCCGCGTAGCCGCCCAGGATGGCGCTGGTGACGTCCTTCGCCCCGATCATGTGGTAGGGCACCATCAGGAAGCGCTTCCCGCCGAGCCAGCGGTCGTGCTTCGTCACCACACCGGCGAGTTCCGGCACGCCGCGCGCCTTGGCGTTCCCGGCCATCAGCAGATTCAGCACCGCCATGAAGTGCGACTTGCCGGCGCCGAAGGAGCCGTGGAGGTAGCAGGCGGCGCTTTTGCCGCCCTCGACCGAGCCCTGGATGAAGCCAAGCGCCTTGTCGAAGGCCTTGGCGAGTTCGGGCGTGACAACGTAGCTCCGGATGGTTTCGGCCGCGCTGGCCTCGGTGACGCCGTCCGACAGCTTCAGGACGAAGTCGTTGGTCTGCACCCGCTCCGGGATGTTGATGAGGTCGCGGAGCAGCGGGCGTGTGCTGTCGCTCATGCCGTGGCCCTCCGGGCGCGCGTGCGCCGCACGGCCGCGGGTGGCGTCCAGTTGCGGAGGTCGTTGATGGTCAGGCCGAGTTCCTGTGCCTGTGCATCCCCATAACCCTGGAAGAAGTCGCCCATGCCCATGTTCAGATCGTTGTTCGGGTCATTGTGCCACTGACGGAGCCAGGGAACGAGTTCCAGCAGGCCGGCCAGCATTGGCGTAAGGCGCGCGGGCGGCCAGCCATCGCTTTCCTT
>JBBQBU010000818.1:0-1569 GCA_038318015.1 Chloroflexota bacterium
GGTCATCATCGCCATGAAGCCGACGCAGTACAGCGCCAGGAAACCCACCGCGCGGCGCTGTGGTCCAGTCAGCCGCCGCCAGAGCGCCGCCGCCAGCAGCACGCCCACCAGCGTCACCGGGGCAAGCCGCAACAGCAGCGCCATGGGGTAGAACAGCAGCCCCGGGTCGTCGGTGACGCTGCCGGCGAAGAAGTTGTCGTGCTCGCCGCCGCCGACGCGCTCGGTGAACTGGGCCATCTTGAGCACCGTGCCGATGGCATCCACCCGCATCACCGGCCAGACGACCCAGGCAACGGCCGCCCCCAGCGCGCCCCAGACGACGAACTGTGCCACCACCCGCAGCACGGTCAGCGACCGGCGGTCCCACAGCAGCCACGCGAGGCCCGCCGCCAGCGGCACGTACCCGACGACGAACACCGACGGTGCTTTCGTCAGGAAGGCCAGCCCGGTCGCGACGCCGGAGAGCACGAGATACGGCCACGCGCCGCCGGCCGTCCAGAAGACCAGTCCGCTGAGCGCCGCGACGGCCGCGTACGTCGTCAGACCGGAGTCCAGATGCGCGACACGGGCATGGGCCACCAGGAACGGCTCGAACGCCAGCAACAGGCCGCCCAGGATGCCCGGCCCAGCCCCCAGCAGCCGCCACCCGAGCAGGGCCACGGCCGCCACTCCGACCGCCGCCACGATGGCGAACGGTCGCCGCGCCGCGATCAGCGCCTCGTAATAGCCGTCACGGCGGGTAGCGTCGGTGCGACCCTCCAGGAACGAGAAGCGGTGCGCGCGCTCCGGCCCCAACCCGATCAGCGCCGTCCACATGGTGGTCACACCAGGGTGCCCGATGATGAACGTGTCTTCGTAGTTGTGCTGGTCGATCAGCGCCGAGAAGTCGGACGCCCGCTGCACCCAGCGCGATTCGTCAATCGTGACGTAGGCGTCGATGGCGCAGAGGCGGATGACGGCAGCCAGGACGAAGAGGCCAAGGCCAACTGCTGCCACGCGCGCCGCCGACGGCAGCCGACCGCGCCCACGCACTGGCCCTCGACCCGCGCCCGACAATGGCGTGCCACGCGCGAGGGTTGCGCTGCTCACGGCGTCTGGCCCTGCTGACGCAGGTGTGGCCCGGTGTAGATGCGGACGTACTCGATGCCGTTGATCCGGACGGCGTGGGCTGGAGCATCGGACGCAAAGTACCGTTCGAGCGACGCGCCCCAGCGGTGCATCTGGATGCGCCGACCGTAGGTCACGATGTAGTCGGCGTCGTCAGGGATGCCGTCACGGAGCGGCTCGCCATCTATCGGGACGAGGCCCGCCAGGATGTCCCACGAGTGCGCGGCAATCCGGAGATTCGCGGCGTCCGGCTGCGCGGCCAGCCACGCCGCCGCCTGATCTAGCCCCTCGCCGTTCCCGATCATCACCGCTCGGGCGGCAGCCGGGCCGCCCCCGATCAACGGATTGTAGTAGGCCAGGGCGTAGGGATAGACCGACGCCAGCGGGAAGATCAGCAGGACCGCCAGCGCCACCCCGAGCGCCACCCTGCCAGCCTGCGCTCGGATGCGCCCGAGCAGCAGC
>JBBQBU010000819.1:0-1559 GCA_038318015.1 Chloroflexota bacterium
TCGCCGCTGAGCTGGGTGTGCAGCAAGGTGCGCAAGCGTTCGGCCGTCCACTCGGTTGCGGGGCCCTGCGAGCGGCGGAACTCATCTTCCATGTCGCGCAGCCGAGCACGCAGGTCGGCAGCAAACGGCTCCAGTTCAGGCGCCGACGAGGGGCCCGACAGCAAGGGGCTGAGCAGGCCCTCGCCGCGCATCAGTGCGCGCGCGCCGTTGACCCAGCCGCGCCAGCTCAGCTGCGCCACCACCACGGTGATGATGGCGATCACCAGGCCGAGCCCGGCGATCAAGCCGATGAGGTAGCGGCGCGTGTCCTGGCTGCGACGCTCGATGAAGCTCATGTCGTGTAGCAGCACGAGCTGACCCATCAGCACCGGCACAGGCGGCGCCTGCGGGGCGGACGCTGCCGGCTCCAGGCTGGGCAGGGCATCGTCCGGAATCACTTCGGGCGCCGGATTGACCAGCACGACGGGCGTCGGCGCAGGTTGCGCCATCACGTCGTGCACGCCGACATGCACCGCGCCTCCGGTGAGCGCGAGCCGAGGCTCGGCATTGCGGGCCAGTCCGGCGGCGGCTGCGCAGCTCAGGGTCGCCGGGAAACTGTCGGTCCGATGCAGCAGCCGCCCATCGGTGCTGCACAAGCCCACGGCGAACAACCGTTCGTCCTGGATGGCGCGGTCGAACAGAGGCTGCAGCCGCGCCGGCTTGCCCGCGGTCAGGGCCTCGGCCACCGAATCCGACAACGCATTCGCGACCAGCATGCCGCGGCTGTTGAGGTCGCGGCTGAACCAGCGCAGCGTCACCTGGTCCATCAGCGGCACCGCCAGGTAGGACGCGGCTACCAGCACCGCCACCAGTGGAGCCAGGAATCGCAGCTGAAGGCGGAAGGTGTTCAAGGCCATCGCCCCCGTTCGGAACACCGCGGTTGTCGCGGGCAGGGCAGGATCATTGCTTCATCCTTGTATATTGGAACAAATATACCTGCAAGCCATCAGCAGGCAGGCGCCATTGGCACTCAACAGGAAAGGTTGAACACACATGAGAGAGCCGTCTGCATCGGCGCCGCGGGACAGCGCGGCATGAACGGGTCGCCCGACTTGTGGGAGCAGACTGCCGTCCACCTGAAAGGCCTGGGTGGCGTGGCCGCATCGGGCCTGCGCATCCTGCTCATCGTGGTGGTCGCCTGGGTGTCGGTGGTGGCGGCGCAGCGCGCCATCCGGGGCCTGCGCATCCGCATCTCCAGCCGCCTGGGCGACCGCGAGGCGGTCCAGCGCGCCGAGACCCTGGGCCGCGTCTTCAGGTACCTGGCCGCCGTGGTGGTGTCGCTGGTGGCCGGCATGCTGGTGCTGAGCGAACTCGGCATCAGCGTGGCGCCCATCCTGGGCGCCGCGGGTGTGGTCGGCCTGGCGGTGGGCTTCGGCGCACAGAGCCTGGTGAAGGACTACTTCACCGGTTTTTTCCTGCTCGTCAAAGACCAGATCCGCCAGGGTGACGTGGTGAAGCTGGGCGACCATGCCGGGCTGGTCGAGGAGGTCACGCTGCGCTACGTGCAACTGAGCGACGAC
>JBBQBU010000820.1:0-1549 GCA_038318015.1 Chloroflexota bacterium
GCCACGCGAAGCGGCGCTCGCCGATGACGATGGCGATGCCGGCCTTCATGAGCGAGTTCGCGACCACCCCCATCAGGATGGCGCGGCAGGCTAGATCGATCGCCGTGCCGGAGGAGACGCTCCGCGTCATGGCCAGCGTGAGGGCATCGACGTCGGTCAGTCCCAACAGGAAACCGCCAGCCATCAACCCGCCTTCACCCAGCCACGCCCGCACGAAGTGCACGGCAAACAAGACCACCTGGAACAGCGCCGCCATTTCGAGCGCGGCGCGAAACTGCAGCGGGTTCTTCAGATTGGACGGCGCCGACGCCGGCCCGTCCATCGACCGCCACGCGAGGGCCAGCGCGACGAGGCCGGCGATAAACGGCGCGGCGAGATATCCCGCCAGCGTCGGCAACAAGGCCGCATTCAGCACGGTCACGGCGACACTCACACGCAGGAACAGAATCGTGCTGGCGGCGACGGCGCCCGTAGCCAGCGCGGGCGACAGTGTGCGGTGCGCGCGGCTCTGGCGCGCGAAGGTCAGGGTCACGGCGGTCGACGACACCAGTCCGCCGAGCAGTCCCGTCAGCGGATAGCCGGCTTTGCCGGCGAGACGCTGGGCAATGAAGCCGAGGAAGCTCATGCCGGAGAACAGCAGCACGAGCAGCCACAGCTCGCGTGGACGGATTCCTGGGGCCGGGCCGAACGGACCTTCAGGCAACAGCGGCAGGATGACCACCGACATCACTGCCACTCGGGCCGCCGCGAGCAGCATGGTGTCGTCGAGCCGATCGACGAACTTGTGCAGGCCCTGCTTCTCCGCCAGCAGCAGCACGGTCAGCGTGGTCAGCCCCGCCGAGAAGCGCAGCTCGCCGAGGCCACTGAGCACGCCGGCCCCAAGCACGACGAGCGCCGCCACTTCGGTGGTCGCGTCAATGTCCTTTTTGCTGGCGCGCACGTAGCCGGCCACGACCAGCCCGAGAGCGCCCGAGACCAGCAGTCCGCCGGCCAGCGCGTAGTCAGCCTTGGTGAGCAGGCCGGCGACGCCGGCCAGGGTGCCGAGCAGCGTGAACGTGCGCACGCCGCCAAGCCGGGCATCGGGACCTGAGGCATGACCCGACCGCTGACGTTCGACACCGACTGCAGCGCCGCCAAGGATGGCGACGATCAGGCCGGCGACGACGTCGAGCCCCAGGTTCACTCCTTCAGGATACCGCCGCGCGCGTGCGCTAAGTCGAGACCGCCGGGAAGAGCCACGCCAGCATGGGCCCGACGCGCGCCGCCCATGCGCCCTCGCTGTGCGTCGCCCCTTCGAATTCCGCGTAGTGCAGATCGACGCCCTCCACATAACCGGCGCCCACTAACGCCGCCTTCAACAGCCGCGCATCGTCGAGGCCGCGGCGGCCCTCGGCCGTGCCCATGTCCACCCACAGGCGCAGCGCCGGTTTGGGTCGCGCCTGGCGAACGGTCTTGAGAATGGCGCGGCGGTCCCACCACACCGATGGCGACAGCACCGCCAGGCGGCTGAAGACCTCGGGATGCGTGAAGCCCAGGTGCAGGGTCACCA
>JBBQBU010000821.1:0-1548 GCA_038318015.1 Chloroflexota bacterium
GTCCTGCTGCTGACAGCCGTCCGCACTGCCCAGCCAATTCCGCTGGTTCAGGCAGCACGGGCACTCGGATCACTCCTGTTGCCTCTGGCGTTTCTCGCCTCGCTGCCGTACTTCGACGAGCGCAATCTGGACCGCTGGGGGGCAGTGGTCGCCTTGCCGCTGATGAGCCTCGGGCTGGCCTGGGAGGCGACACGCGGCGGCCGGACGTGGTGGATGGGGGCGGCGGCGGCCCTGCTGACCGCGCCGTTTGTGGCACTCGGTATCGGCCTGGGCGACGCGCGATCCTGGTTCGCGATCGCGGCGGCAGTGACGGGCCTGATCGCCGCCGCCACCGCCCGTGCCCTCCCCAAGCAGCACCGTGTCCTCTGGGACATCGCGGCGATTGCGCCGGCGCTGCTCTACCCGTTCGTCGCCTGGGAGCAGGACCGCGCCTGCCTGGCCCTGTTTGCCAGCCTCGCCGTGATCTGCGGCATCGTCGCGTGGGGCTGGCGCTCGACGCTGCCACTGTACGCACTGGTCCTCGCTGTTGACGGCACCTATGTTAAGCTGTTGGCGATCTACGGCTCGCCGGACAGCCCGGCATGGACGCTTGGGGCGGCACTCTGGCCGCTGGGCATCGCCTGGGCGATCCTCGGAGTGGCGCTGCCGGGGCGCACGGGTGGCCCTGGCTGGGTCGGCGCGCTGGTGACGCTAGTGGTGGCGTGGCTGCTCGTCGCGTCCGAACCGCGCTGGGCCGTCGGCGTGGCGGCGACCGGGGCCATCGCGACGGTACTGGCGGCGTGGCGACTGCGTACCGGCCCGGTGCTGGTGCTAGCCGCTCCCTGGCTGTTGCTGGTCGGCTACCAGGGCGCGGAGGCGCTCGGCTGGCCCCTGGAGTGGCGATTCGTGACGGCTGGGGCGACCAGTTGGCTGCTGGTCGCAGTGTCACTCCTGGGCCGAGCCATCGACCGGGCCACGCTCGCTCAGGCCGTTGCGACGCCGATAACGAGCAGCCCGATACCGGCCGCTTCTCCCGAGGCCGACGACGGTGATGGTGCCGCTGCGACGGGCACAGCAGCACCAGGCGGAGGCCAGCAGCCGTCCGCCCTGCCCCGACCAATGCCCGCCGTTGCGTGGGCACTGGCGGCGCGCCTGAGTGCGGTGGCGGTGGTCGGCTTCGCGGCGCTGCTGCTCCTGACCGGCAGCGGCGGCGGCGACCGCTGGCTGAATGCCGCCACAGTGGCCTGGCTCGACCTGACACTTGTGCTGGCCGCCTGGGCCGGGCTGGCGCGCTCGCGCACTATCGCCATCGTCGCTGCCCTGAGTGCCGTGCCGGCGCTGGTGACGGGCATCACGCGGCTGCACCCGGAGAACTTGCAAGCGTACGCATTGACCATCGGCCTGTATCTGCTGGGTGTGGCCGCCATCACACGCTGGCTGCGCGGCGCGCTCCACCGCGAGGCCGCTACGGCCATTGCGGCGCTCGGCCTGCTCATCTTGCTGGGCGTCGGGGTGTTCCAGTCGCTGGACACGAACCGCTTCAGCTACGCCCTGTTGACGCTGGGCGAG
>JBBQBU010000822.1:0-1536 GCA_038318015.1 Chloroflexota bacterium
TTGCAGGGCGCGGGTACCGTCCTCTGGAACGGCCCGATGGGCGTCTTCGAGATCCCAGCTTTCTCCGAGGGCACCAAAGCCGTGGCCGTGGCCCTGGCAAACCTGGACGGCGCACAGACGGTCATCGGCGGGGGCGAGTCGGTGGCGGCCGTCGAGCAATTGGGGCTGGCTGACAAGATGACCCATATCTCGACCGGCGGTGGTGCGTCGCTCGAACTACTCGAAGGGCGTGAACTGCCCGGCGTCGCCGCCCTTGATGACGCATAATCGCGTCGGTGAAGCGCCCCGGCGATGCTGATGCCGTGGCCTCCTGCGATCAGACGAAACTGAGCGACATGCATGAGTGAACGTGTGCCCGCGCGCCGGCCGATTGTGGCGGGCAACTGGAAGATGAACACCACTATCGACGAGGGGCTTGCCCTCGTCGATGGCTTGCTGCCACTGATTGGCGACGTCTCCGGCGTGGACCGGGTGGTCTGCCCTCCGTTTGTGTCGCTGCACGCGATCTCGGATCGGCTGCGCGGTTCCGAGATCGGGGTTGGTGCCCAGAACCTCTACTTCGAGGCGAAGGGTGCCTACACCGGCGAGGTCAGCGCGGCGATGCTCAAGGGACTGGCGACCTACGTGCTGATCGGCCACTCCGAGCGCCGGCAACTGTTCGGTGAGGCCGACGACCTCGTCGCCAAGAAGATCGTGGCGGCGCTTGGGGCCGGCCTCGCGCCGATCCTCTGCGTGGGCGAGACCCTGGCCGAACGGCACTGGGGCGCAACCGAGTCCGTGCTGCGGCGGCATGTGCACACCGCCCTCGAAGGGCTGGCGGCGGCTCCCGGCTTGATCGTGGCCTACGAGCCGGTCTGGGCCATCGGCACTGGCCGCGCAGCGACAACTGAGGATGCGAACGAGGGCTGTCGCTTCATCCGCGCCGAGATTGAAGCGCTGTATGGGACCGAGGTCGCCCAGGTGACGCGGATTCAGTACGGCGGCAGCGTCACGCCGGCCAACGCGGTGGAACTGCTCTCACAGCCCGACATCGACGGGGCGCTGGTCGGCGGGGCGAGCCTGGTGCCAGAGTCATTCGGGGCCATCGTTAAGGCGGCAGCGGAAGCCGCCGGCTGACTCTCATCTGATCCTCGTTGACGAGCGTGCAGGGCGGACTGGCCGGTCACGCGACCTTCTCAGCCAGGATAAACAGGTCGCCGCCGTCTTCAACCAGCAGTTCGCGTGTCCCGCCTCGCGTCCAGACATCCTGCAAGATCGTGGCACCGCCGGCGAGGTGGACGCTCGCCCGCGCCACGGAGTTCACGTGGATGTAGGGGATAGTCTGGCCGGCGAGTCGGTCGGTCAGCAGGGCGTCGTAGTCGCCGCTCATGAATGCGACGGTCGCCAGAATCAGGGCCGTCTGCCCGGCCTTCACCCCGACGCAGCCGCTGTCGCCGCTCTCGATCCGTTCGAATCCGAGGGCCTCGTAGCGACGAAGCGTCGGGGCGATATCCGGCAGCACGGCCATCGGGGTGACGCGGAGCGGAGAGAGGCGTG
>JBBQBU010000823.1:0-1536 GCA_038318015.1 Chloroflexota bacterium
AACCAGCAACTTTGATACATTCACCGCCCTCTGGCTGACTTCGACGCTCTACTTCCTGCGACGCGGCTTCGCCACCACCCAGCCGGGCTGGCTGCTGGCGGCGGCCACGGCCACCGCGCTCGCGTTCGCCAGCAAGCCAACCGCCTGGTTCGCCGTGCCGGGCCTGGGGTTGCTGTGGCTGGCGACGTTCGGGCGGGCGGCGTTGCGCCACCGCCGACGCCGGGCCGTGCCCCTCTTCGCCGCGTGCGCGGTGATCGTAGTACTGGTCGGCGCGCCGTTCCTCCTCCGCAACGTGATCTCACGCGGCTACGTCGTCGCCCCGCCAGAGTGGCAGAGCTTCCAGCTTGGCGGCGAGGCGACCGGCGCAACCCATCGCCTGCGCCTGCTGGAGTTCAACACGCTGGCGCTCGGCCTGCAGGTGCTGACGCCGCCGATCCTGCTGCCAGCGCGCATCGCCGGCGAACTGGACGGCTGGTTCACGTCGACGGCTCAGGTACTCGGTTTTCGGCTGCCGGACCCGTCCATCACCGTGCACGCTGAGTGGCCCGGTTTGATTCGGCACGTCACCCACCGCTACGACAGCAACCACACCGGCCTCGGCGCAGCGTTTGTGCTGGTGACGCTGCCGTCATTGCTGGCGCTGCCGTTCGCCAGACGGCGGCTCGGGCCGCGCTGGTGGTATGCACTCGGGCTGGCGCTGGCCGGCCTGAGCTATTTCGTGGTGCTAAACACCGTCAGCATTTACTCGGTGAACAACATCCGCTACCTGATCGAGATGGTCGCGATGCTGGCGGCGCTCGGGCCGTTGCTGTTCGTGCTGCTGCCCCGGCGCGTCGGCGCAACACTGGCGCTGACGGTCGGGGCGCTGCTGCTGGTCGAGATGCACGATGTTGTGGAGAACAACAAGCAGGTGCCGCCAGACCTCGTGATGCGCGTCCCCCGTAGCGAGCAGTACGAGATCTTCAACGGGAACTTTCCGACTGCGGCACACGCGGCGGCTGTCATGGAGCAAAAGTACCCACCTGACGAACTGCCAGATGTCTACATTGAGGATACGGGCGCACCGACTTTCCCGGACTACGCATTCCTCGGGCCGAATCTGCTGCGCCGCACCCACAACCTCAAGGTGGCGGATGCGGCGAACGGGCTGCCGGGGCCGTTCCTGACGCGCAACGGCGGCACCGCCCATCAGCTTGCGGCCGGCGGGCGGGCGGTGGTCGATCAGCTTGGCATGGACACCTGGCTGCTGCTCCCGAACGACCGGCCGCGCGTGGTGTTCTGGTCAACACGTGACGCCGAGAACCGCATCGCGTTGCGACTCCAGATGAGTGTGCCGCCCGGCCAATACCGGTCGCCCCAGTACGCGGTCACGATCCGGACCGTGCGCGGCAACGAGCGCGTGCGGGCGTTTGACCCGTCCCCGACCCTCGACATTTCGTACGACATCGCCAGTCGGGGGACGATCGAGGTGGAGTTCCGCGACGGCGACGACTCGCGCCGCGTCGAGCGCATCAGGATCGAGCGCCCGCGCTTCAT
>JBBQBU010000824.1:0-1529 GCA_038318015.1 Chloroflexota bacterium
AGGAGACTCTCCTCGACCTGCTAGGTTAGGGCGAGGTGTTGGCTCCGTAGCTGGAGCGACCGCGCTGCGAACTCAAGGCAGGCTAGCAAGTCGTCGCGCTCCAGGTCAGGGAACTCGGCGAGCACATCGTCTATCGAGTCACCGGCCGCCAGATACTCCAGCATCGACTCGACAGGGTACCGCATGCCGGGAATGACTGGCTTGCCGTGGCAGATGTTCGGGTCGATGGTGATGCGCGAGATGAGCGAAGCCATGCTGAAACATAGGCTCGCAAGCGGAGTGAAGTCAAGCGATCTAGTGGGCTTGCCGGTGGTAGACTGATGGCGGAGCGTGTTGACGCCGCTGGTAGCCCGAAGCTGCAGAGGATGCATAGGTCATGGCCGTACAGCCGAGCCGCGGACTGCTCACCGTCGATGCGTACTATCGGCTTGCCGAGTCCGGAGCGCTGCGCGATGATGCGCATGTTGAACTGATCGAAGGAAAGCTGGTCGAGATGCCGCCGATTAGCCCTGAGCATGCGAACTCGGTGGACACGGTGGCCGATCTGCTGCGCGAGCGTGTGGGGCGGCGGGCGCGCATCAGAGTGCAGAATCCGCTGCGCCTCAGCGCGCGCACAGAGGTGCAGCCGGACGTTGCTGTCGTGCGCTTGCCCCAGGATCGCGGCCAGTTATACGGCGAGGCACACCCCACGGCCGCCGACACGATCCTGGTTGTGGAGATCGCGAGTACGTCCCTGGCGTTCGACCTCGGGGGGAAGGCGCTGCTCTATGCTCGCCATGGCGTCCCCGAACTGTGGGTCATCGATCTGGTGGGCTGTCGGGTGATCGTCCATCGTGAGCCGACGCCGGCCGGCTACATCAGCGTGGAGCGGCTGGAGCGGGATGCCGCCATCAGCGTTCTGGCGTGGCCTGACGCCCAGGTGACAATCGACGAACTGCTCGGCTGACAGTGCCGTGAATGCGCTGGCGAAACAGCTTCACCAGCGCCATATCATGCCACGCGGCTTCGCTTGCCCTGGTCAGGCGGGCCAGAGCTGCCCGCCGCCGTCAACGCGCAGGATCTGCCCGCTGATGAACGGACCGGGGTCTGACACCAGGAACGCCACCGCGCGCGCCGTCTCTTCCGGCTGGGCGTACCGCTCCAGCGTATCCAGCGTCTCAGTCGCGGCGAGACGCCCAGGATCGGCCTGCCGTGTCGCCAGGAAGCGCGGCGTGATCGTGCCGCCAGGGGCGATGCAGTTCACCGGGATGTTGTACGGCCGTAGCTGTGCCGCCAAGCAGCGCGTGTACTCGTGGACCGCCGCCTTCGCCGCTGCGTAGATCACACCTTCCGCGCGGCCAGATAGGCCACCGGTGCTTCCGAACGTCACGACCCAGCCGCGCTTGCGGTCCATCATGCCCGGCACAATCGCCTTGCAGGCCAGGATGCACGACAACAAGTTGCGGTCGAGCACCGCCTTCACGTCCTCAATCGGCACGAACACCGCATCGTTCGGGTCGGGCTTGCCGCCGCCTGCCGACATCGTGCCG